>CAZYOD010000123.1:0-4317 GCA_964648635.1 uncultured Balneolaceae bacterium
GACGCAATGGGCGCGTTATGACATTGATGTGGAATTGATTCCTGCCGATACGCTGGTTAAAGGAAGTGCCACCATCACTTATTACAACAATTCGCCCGATACGCTCAACGGACTTCTGATGGAGCTGGCACAAAACCTCCACAAGGAGGGCGCCGAACGATACAGCCAACAGGAAGTTACGGGCGGGGTTAACCTGCACAAAATTGCACTGAATGATACCGAACTGAATCAGCTGCAGTCACAACATGATCCGTCGGGATATGGCGTTAATGGCACACAGCTGTTTATACGCCCTAATAATGCTCTTATGCCCGGCGACTCGGTGAAAATTCAGGTCGATTGGGACTTCAAAGTACCGCAGCAGGGTGCCAGCGGACGCATGGGATACAGCGAAGACAACCTGTTTTATATCGGCTACTGGTATCCGCAAATGCGTGTATATGATGATGTGATCGGCTGGATGGGCGATCAGTTTATCGGAAACGCCGAGTTCTATCACGATTTCGCTGATTATAATGTGGATATTACCGTGCCCGGGCAGTGGATGGTAGGCTCCACAGGTCAGCTCACAAACGGCGATGAAGTACTCACCGATGAGATCTATCAGCGACTTCAAAAAGCACACAGCAGTGACACCGTTATGCATGTGGTCACGGAAGAGGATTTCGGAAATGTCACAAAATCATCCGAAAACGGAAAAGTAACATGGAATTTTAAGGCTGATAAGGTGCGTGATTTTGCCTTCAGTGCTACCAAAGAATCGATGTGGGACGCTACTCGTGCTAACATTGGTGACCTCGACGGCGACGGACAGGAAGATTATTCAAATATTAATGCAATTTATCGTGAATCGGCTCCCCTTTGGTCAAACGGTGCCGAATTTACGCGTCATGCCCTTTCCTTTTTATCTGATTATACCGGACTAGAATATCCCTGGCCGCATATGACCTCGGTTGAGGGCGGGGGGATCATCGGCGGCGGAATGGAATTTCCCATGATTACCGTCATCGGCGATTATCGAAATCAGTCGGCACAATCGCTGTACGCTGTTATTGCGCATGAACTGGCACACATGTGGGTCCCCATGATTGTAAGTAATAACGAACGTCGATATGCATGGATGGATGAGGGCACCACTACTTTTAGTGAAAATCAGGCCAAGAAAGCATACTACCCGGAAGGACCAAATTTTGATCACGAGGATTTTAATAGCTATCTGCAAATTACCGGCACCGATGCCGAAGGCCCCATTATGCGCTGGTCAGATTATCATTATAACGGTTTTGCGTACGGGGTTGCTTCATATCCCAAACCGGCATCAATGCTGGTAAGCCTGCGAAATATACTGGGAGAAGAAACTTTTAATAAGGCTTTACAAACCTTTATTGACCGCTGGAAGTACAAGCATCCCTATCCGTGGGATATGTTCAATACTTTTGAGGATATCAGCGGACGCGATCTGGACTGGTTCTGGTGGGCGTGGTACTACGAAACCTGGACACTTGATCAGGCAGTCGGAAATGTCTCTGTCACTGAAGACGGCACGCGCATTGTCATTGAAGATCGCGGTCAGGCACCTATGCCGACAACCGTCGAAATTACGCTGGCTGACGGCTCAACAGTCACCCGAAATATCCCTGTAGAAACGTGGTTGGAAGGCGCAACACAGACGGAAATTACTGTGGATGGTGAAGTAGCCAAAGTAGTTATTGACCCCGAAATGCATTATCCCGACAGTAACAGATCGAATAACAACTGGCAAGAATAAGACTGATTTAATACAGTTTTGCAAAGGGCACTGATAACTGGTGTCCTTCGTTATTTAAAAAAGACATTTCCGGGTCGCAATCCGGAATTCATAAGCTTTATATTTTTTTTACCTTTAAGAAGCTTGTCAACATGCAGAAATAGGCTGAACATGTTATCAAAACGTTACGGATCTTTCCGTTGGATTTTACTTACAGCCGGTGTCATAGCCATACTGGGGCTTACAGGAATGAACGTCTATTCCCTGTATGCACTACAGGAAAATACGCGCGAATCTGCCCGTGAAAATAAAAAGTTACAGATCGCCGAATTTGCCGATAAAATCCGGTACCGCTTTTACAAACAATTAGACGGATTGGGGTCAACAAATATCCACAGGTTAAAAGATCGCTTTCAACAAGAAGGACAGTTTACTAGTGAAGTTATCGAGCTTTTGGATAAAGCGGCTGCTGATTCTATTTACAGCGGTATCTACTTTATACCCTCAGAATCAGATGTATGCCGGAAAGAAGGTCCCATCCTAAAGTACAAAAGCTCTGAAGGGTTCATCGACAGTACATATTATGGCGATGTAGTCTGCGATGGTATGGGTATTGCGCGAACGCAGATGAAAAGCCTAATCAACGAATATCGCTTTAATAATAAGGTACTTTTTGATACACATAGAAGTATAACAATAACGCTTGTAGATCCGTCAAAAAAATCCATTTTCGGTTATCTGACGATGCCGTTTAACCAAGATTTTCTTCGAAATACCTACCTGCCCCGGGTATTATCAGAAAAGTTCGGAGTACAAACAGGCATGAACGTCTGGCTGCGCGACTGGACTAATAATGAAATTATTGCCAGCAGCAATCCCGGTGCCAGTTATGACCGGGAAAATATTCAGTTTGAGCAAAATTTCCCTGATTTCTTTGATTACTGGAAGATGGAGGTTGCTTTTACAAATACGGCGATTGCCGCCTCCAATTCATCGCTTATAAAAAACCTGGTGGTTTTGGCAGCTGCGATGTTACTGTTGCTGGGCGCGTTGCTTTTTATGTTTATCTCTGCTCAAAAGGAACGTGCTTTGGCAGAACGTCAGGCCGATTTTCTGGCAAATGTAACACACGAGCTAAAAACACCCCTTTCTGTAATGCAGGCGGCCGGAGAAAACCTGGCTGACGGAAGGGTAAAAAGTCAAAGTAGACTAAAAAGCTACGGCACGCATATTTTTAAAGAGGCCGTCCGTCTGCGCAGAATGATTGAGAAGCTTTTGGATGTCGCAAAAGCCAATGCGGGACAGTCACTGATTAATCCCGAACCGGCAAATATTAAAGAATTGGTCAGTTCATTTTTGGATGACCAACGCGAGTTCATTAAGAATAAAGGCTTCGTTATGCAAACAAATATTGCTGACGAAGTCCCCCCCGTAATGCTGGATATCGATAATTTTAATACTATCCTAAATAATTTAGTAGAGAATGCTATTAAGTATAGCGATGATGAAAAATATTTAGGTATTACCCTCGACTGTACGGAAAAAAATGTAGAGTTGAGAGTTGAGGATCACGGTGTCGGGATGACGAAGAAAAATATCTCCAATATTTTCAATAAGTTTTTCCGGGCGGAAGATTCGCTTACTGCTAAAACCAAGGGGCATGGCTTGGGGCTTTCGATTGTTAAGAATTTAGTTGAGATTAATGGCGGCGAAATTCATGTCGAAAGCGAACCCGGAAAAGGATCGGTTTTCACGGTAAAATTCCCCATTTTGATTGAGACTGCTCGGGAGTCCTCCCAAGGTTCCGGAACATCTGTGCCCGAAGTTAAGTCTGAGTCGATAATTGAAGAATCAAAAAAGTATGGCAGCTAAATCTAAAAAAATTGTCATTGTTGAAGACGAACCCAGCTTGGTTTTTACCCTTCAGGATACATTGGAAAACGAAGGGTACAATGTGTTTGTAGCCAAAAAAGGTGATAAGGCAATAGAAACGGTCAAAAAGGAAAATCCTGACCTCATGATTTTGGATCTGATGCTACCCGGCATGAGCGGATACGATGTTTGTCGAAGAGTGCGGGGAATGAACTATATGTTTCCTATCATCATGCTGACCGCCCGCGACCAGGAAATTGACAAGGTAACAGGTCTTAACATTGGCGCTGACGATTACATAACTAAACCTTTCGGTGTTAAAGAATTGCTGGCCAGAATTCAAGCACGCCTCCGCCGATCCGATAAATATGCGAATATGACTCCTATCAATAAGGTTGATCTCGACCCTGTGCAAATAGATTTGAAAAATGCCACGGCAGAACATCCCGAAAAGGGACAGCTGGAACTTACAACCCGCGAAGTGGAGTTGATACGTTACCTTGTGACGCACTCCAATGAACCGGTCTCGCGTGACGCCCTGCTTGAGAATGTGTGGCGCTACGAATTCAGCACTAACACGCGAACGGTAGATGTCCACATCTCCAAATTGCGGTCGAAGATTGAAGAACATCCGGACGATCCCAAATATCTGGTGACGCTACACGGTGTGGGTTATATGCTTAAGATGAGCTGATCTT
>CAZYOD010000123.1:4417-7372 GCA_964648635.1 uncultured Balneolaceae bacterium
TCCTGTTGCAGATCACGGATAAACTGCGGGAAGCCGGTAATCTGCGAGAGCAACAGTTGCTGTTGGAACTCGTCCTTGATGCCCTTTTCTTCGTCAAAATTCTCATTGACCCGAGAAATAAAAACCCGCTCTGGAAACACATGCGCATTTCGATAGCCCATCACCTGCTGCAGCTGTTCTACCGCCCGTAACGCCCCAAATGCGCCATCTGCCTCTCCTACTAAAGCAACCGGCTTTTTATTAAGGCTTTTAGGAAAAGGAAAATAATCGATAAAGAGCTTCAGGATCCCCGGATAACCGCCGTTATACTCCGGACACACAATCACCAATCCATCAGCCTCAACTGCCTGACTGACAAAAGTATCAACCTCCGGCAGGTCTTCTCCATATTTTCCACCGACAACCTGATCCAAAGGAAAATTCTGCAGATCAATGATGTTAGTTTTCATACCTTCTCGGAGGTACTCTTTTTGCAAATATTTCGACACTCTAAGTGCATTCGAGCCGGGCCGGTCAGTTCCACTGATGATTCTTAGGTCCATCTAACTATTGATACTTTAACTTTTAATTTGAGCTCAAAGATACCATTTCTGATATAAACTATTAGCGCAATGCCTTGCTACTTCTTTTGCGATTTGGCATACGCCTCTTTGATGGCTTCCAACCGTTCCCACAGTTTCCCTTCTCTTCCAATATTTCCCGGAGAATACCATTCCTTGTTCTTTACCTCGTCCGGCAGATAATCTTGAGGCGTCCAGTGGTGATCGTGTGAATGCGGATAATCGTATTCATCGGAAGCATTTTCGACGCCGAGGTAACGCGACTGTTTTGAGTTGGCCGTTTTATCCCGCAGGTTCGGCGGCACGGGGGCAATTCCATTTTTGCTTATTTCGCTGCGTACAGAAAATATAGCCCCGGCACTGTTGCTTTTGGGAGCCAGCGCCAGATAAATACAAGCGTGCGCCAAAAAATATAATCCCTCGGGCATACCGCATTTTGTAAACGCTTCGTGTGCCGCATTTACCAGCGACAACGCATGTGGATCTGCCATACCGACATCTTCGGAGGCCAGAATCAGCATACGACGAAACAGAAAGTTCGGATCCTCCCCGCCTTCCAGCATCGCCACCATCCAGTAGAGTGCAGCATCGACATCGGATCCCCGCATCGATTTTATAAAGGCCGAAGCAAAATGATAATGTTCGTCCCCCGTACCGTCATACCGAACACCGCGCTTCTGAATGCATTCCCTGGCAACGTCTAAATCGATATGAATAACGCCGTCTTTGTCGGCATCGCTGGACAAAACAGCCACTTCCAACGCATTGATTGCATTACGGATATCACCGCCCGCGAATTCTGCTAAATGATGTTTGGCATCTTCGGTAACCTCAACTTTTTTCTTTCCAAGTCCGCGCTCTTCGTCTTCAAGCGAGCGATCAATCATTGTCAACACATGCTCGGTGGTGAGGTCATAGAGCTCAAAAAGCTGACAGCGCGAAAGCAACGGACTAACCAGCGAATAGAACGGATTTTCGGTGGTAGCTCCAATTAATGTAATAATACCCGACTCCAGATGTGGTAGTAGCGCGTCCTGCTGAGCCTTATTCCAGCGGTGAATTTCATCCACAAACAGAATCGTTTTTCGTCCGTTCATCTGCTGGAATTTCTCCGCTTTTTCGACTACCTGACGCAAATCTTTGATGCCATCAAGCACGGCATTCAAAACCGTAAACTCCGCATTAATTTCCCGGGAAATCACATGAGCCAAAGTCGTTTTTCCGGAACTGGGCGGGCCGTAAAAGATGAGTGAACCGATCACTCCAGACTCAATCATCCGGCGCAGCATTTTCCCTTCCCCGACGATATGATCCTGCCCCACAAACTCTTCCAGCGAGCGGGGACGCATGCGCGTGGCCAGCGGTTCGTGAGGATTTATGAAATCGGATCTCTGATCACGGCTCATTCCGTTATCCGATTCTTCATTAAAAAGATCCATTAGAATTAGAAATTAATAATTACGAATTAGGATTTGGATCTACAACAAACAGAACTTGGTCCCATAAAATTTAATAATTCCAACATCCCTAATTCCCAATTCTTAATTACAGCGGAAGATTATCGTGTTTTTTCTGAGGCACGTTATCCACCTTATTCTCAGTGATTTCGAGAGCGTGGATCAACTTTTCTCGGGTTTCTTCGGGCAAAATTACATTGTCGATAAAACCACGTTCAGCCGCTTTATAAGGATGAGCAAATTCCTCTTTGTAATAATCGATCAGCTCCTGTTCTTTAGCTTCCGGATCATCGGCCTCAGCAATCTCTTTGCGGAAGATAATTTCCACCGCGCCCTTGGGACCCATCACCGCAATTTCGGCGGTAGGCCAAGCCACATTGTAATCTGCGCGGATATGCTTTGAGTTCATGACGTCGTACGCACCGCCGTATGCTTTACGGGTGATGACCGTCATCTTGGGCACAGTAGCCTCACAAAACGCATACAGTAGCTTTGCACCGTGCTTGATGATGCCGCCCCATTCCTGATCAGTGCCGGGCAAAAATCCGGGGACATCCTCAAACGTCACCAACGGAATGTTAAACGCATCACAAAACCGAACAAAACGAGCGCCTTTTAGCGAAGCATCGATATCGAGTACTCCGGCCAGCGCCAGCGGCTGATTGGCCACGATTCCCACGCTGCGTCCGTCAATACGCGCAAAGCCCACTACTATATTATCGGCGTAATGCTCATGCACTTCCATAAAGGAATCCTTATCAACAATACCGCCAATCACATCTTTAATATCATACGGTTTATTGGGATTGTCAGGGACAATATCATTCAGCTTTTCAGCTTTGGCAGAGTCGGGAGCTTTGGGTTCAGCACGGGGCGGCTTTTCCTCGCAATTCTGTGGAATGTACGTCAACAGCTTCCGCAATTCTTGCAAGCAAATC
>CAZYOD010000124.1:0-4335 GCA_964648635.1 uncultured Balneolaceae bacterium
TCGAAGCCACCGTTTATCCGTTGGAAGGGACGCGAAATCCCTCGCAGTTTGATTACAAACAGTATCTGGCCTCACTGAACATTTACACTCAGGTGGGTATTCAGCAAATATCGACCATTGTTCCAAACGACCGAATTCTTAGCTGGCCCTATTTCCGCCGACACGTACTGAATGCTATTGATCATAATTTTAGTCCGGAAACTTCTTCGTTAGCTAAAGCCCTGCTGATCGGCTATAAAAATGAACTTGGCCGAGAAGAAAAAATCAACTTTTCCCGAGCGGGACTCTCACACATCATGGCAGTATCGGGTCTGCACGTTGGATTTATCCTGGCTCCATTCTGGATCATGATTCCCTTTTTCTGGGCCTTGCGATACGGTAAGCAAATCGGATTCGCCTTTCTTATCATTATCCTCTTTTTTTATGCCGGCCTGACCGACTTTTCTGCATCCGTAACCCGAGCCTCACTGGTGGGCATATTTTTAGCATATGGAAAGCTCTTCCATAAAGTACGAGATTCCAAAAATCTAACTGCCGTAGCGGCTCTGATCATCCTATTAATAAATCCATCCGACCTTTTCTCAATCGGATTTCAGCTTTCCTTCGGCGCCGTTTATATCATTCTGCTCACTGCTCCGGTTATTCAACGCTGGCTCCCACCCTGGATTCAGTTTCGCTGGTACGGTACGCCGGTCATGGTAGTCATCATCTCTTTTATCGTCCAAATTGGATTATTCCCATTACTTGCTTATTACTTTGGCGAATTCTCTGTAGCGGGTCCGTTGGCCAATGCTTTTGTAATTCCCTTTCTGGGCATCGCTGTGCCCTATGCTCTCGGCTTACTGTTATTGGCTGCCCCTTTCCCGGAGACGGCGCAGCTGTTAAGTGTACCGGTCGATATCTTCCTGGACTTGCTCAACCGTTTTGTGGATCTCACTGCAGCCCTACCCTGGAGCTGGATTCAGGTACATATCGACAGCATCCTGTTTTTCTGTATCTGGATCGGCGCTATTTTCTTTATTGCCTCTCTGCCCATCCCTAAAATGCGGTGGAAAGTGCTGATTATTTTATTGGGGATATGCTGCTTACAACAGGGAAATCAAATCACTAGTAAATTCCGTGGTGCACAACTGCAGCTCACTTTTTTTGATGTTGGACAAGGAGACGCTACACTCATAACTACACCCAACGGTAAACACTATCTCATTGACACCGGTATTTGGCAACCAGACTACAACAGCGCAACCTATGTAATTATCCCCCACTTGAAAGAGCGTGAAATTGACAAATTGAATGGCGTTTTTCTTTCTCATCCTCATGCCGATCATATCGGTGGAATTGTAGAACTCATGGAAAATATCCCCATTGATACTATTTATAATTCGGGAACGTCTTACGATTCAGAACTTTACAAAGCTTATCGGAAGAAAGCAGCAGAGAAACAAATACCTGTGACCTCTCTTTCAGCCGGGGATAAAATTCCCATAGATCCCGCAATCCGGCTTTTTGCTTACGGTCCGGCATCCACTTCGGGATCTAATGTTAATAACAGTTCCCTCGTTTTAGAATTTATCTATGGTGAAACGGAGTTTCTCTTTTTGGGTGATGCCGAACACCGCCAGGAGCAGCAACTGCTGCAAAGTTTTCCTGAGCTGGTTGATACTGATTTTCTGAAAGTCGGCCATCATGGCAGCAAAACGAGTTCGACTTCTTCATTATTGAAAAAAGCTGCTCCGCAAATTGGAGTGGTTTCTCTGGCTAAAAGCAACCGTTTTGGCCATCCCCATAAAGAAGCCACCCAAAGGCTCCACAAAAACATTCCCCGTCTTCATTTCACCAGTCTCGATGGAGCCGTTCAGTTTATTTCTGACGGAAAAGAAATTTATCGAAGCTTTTAGATTTTACACTCTCAATTCTCAATGCATGTATAAGTATATATGACAGCAATTTTACTTAAATTAAATTTATGGGGAGAACTTTTTTTATAAATCGCAGCTATTTGGTTTTAGCCGCCTCCATATTCGTTTTTACCCAATAGGTTGAGACGCATAGAATTACCGCTTTATGTATTATTGAGCACGATTTTTTTACTTAGTATCTTAAAAATATAAGCCAAAAAAACAGCGTTAAATGGTAAAAACAATTGAATTCGAGTGTTTAAAAGTTTTTATTATATGGGTTTAGCAATATATATCACAAAATATCCCAACACCCACCACTTATGAGTAAAAAGGAACGACCAAACTTTGAAGAAGCTTTAAAAAGACTAGAAGAAATTGTTGATGAACTTGAAGATGATTCTATCTCATTGAAAAGATCCATCCAACTTTACGAAGAAGGAATTGAGTTATCAAAATTGTGTACCACTACCCTTGAAGAGGCTGAGTTACGTATTAAGAAGGTCGCACAACAACACGCTGAAGAAAATGGACAAAGTTAGTTAGCCATGGAATTTGAAGAAGTCACGCCGGGTCCGTTATTAGCTGAAATAAATTCCCCGGATGATCTAAAAAAGTTGGACCCCAACCAGCTAGTCGATGTTTGCGATGAGCTGCGTGATTTTATTATTGACATCGTATCGATCCACGGAGGACATTTTGGCGCCAGTCTCGGAGTTGTAGAAATGACCGTGGCCCTCCATTATGTTTTTGATACTCCCAACGATCTCTTGCTTTGGGATGTGGGCCACCAAGCATACGGACATAAAATTCTTACAGGTCGGCGTGACGACTTCCATACCAACCGCAAATACGGCGGTTTATCAGGATTTCCTAAACGTAGCGAAAGTGAATATGACACTTTCGGCGTAGGCCACTCAAGTACTTCGATTTCTGCCGCACTCGGTATGGCGGTAGCGCGTGACTTAGATCAAAGCGATAAACAAGTTATCGCGGTTATTGGCGACGGGGCGATGACAGCCGGACTGGCTTTTGAAGCGATGAACAATGCCGGCGTTTTAAATTCCGACATTCTGGTGATTCTCAACGATAACTGTATGTCCATTGATCCGAATGTCGGAGCCCTTAAAGAATATTTAACGGAGATCACAACCAGCAAAACGTTCAACAAGCTACGCGATGAGATTTATGATATGCTCGGCTATTTTAAATCAGCCGGGGATAAAATGCGGAAGGTTGCTTCAAAACTTGAAAGAGCGGTAACAACCGCTATCACACCCGGCGGCCTTTTTCAGGCACTCGGTTTTAAATATTATGGCCCCGTTGACGGCCATAATGTGGACACCATGCGCCGCCACCTGCAGGATCTTAAAGATATTCCGGGTCCAAAGTTACTGCATGCCGTTACGGTAAAAGGCAAAGGGTTTGCTCCAGCCGAACGAGAACAAACCAAGTGGCACGCACAAAGCAGTCCCTTTGATAAAATTACGGGAAAAGCTCTTGATCCCGACACTAAACCCAAACCGCCGAAATACCAGCATGTTTTTGGTGAAGCAATTGTGGAGCTTGCCGATGAGGATGAGCGCATCGTCGGGATTACACCGGCCATGCCGAGCGGGTCCAGCCTGTGGCCGCTGATGAACAAATATCCGGATCGCGCTTTTGATGTAGGAATTGCCGAACAGCATTCGATCACTTTTGCAGCTGGATTAGCTGCCGAGGGTAAAAAAGCGTTTGCAGCTATTTACTCCAGCTTTCTGCAGCGGGCCTACGATCAAGTTATTCACGATGTAGCCATTCAAAAATTGCCCGTAGTATTCTGCATCGATCGGGCCGGGCTTGTGGGAGCTGACGGCCCAACCCATCACGGGCTCTATGATATTTCGTACCTGCGCGCAGCACCTAATATGATTGTTTCCTCTCCAATGAATGAAGAGGAACTGCGCGATATGATGTTTACTGCATCAAAATATGAAGAAGCGGCCTGGGCAATCCGCTATCCGCGTGGACGAGCTACCGGTATGGACTATCCTGCTGGATTTAAAAAGATGGAGATTGGAAAAGGTGAAAAAGTGCGCGATGGAGAAGATATTGCCATCCTCAGCTTTGGTCCGTTTGGCAACTACGTGATGAAAGCTGCTGATGATCTGGCGGAAGAAGGCATCAACATTGGGCATTTCAACATGCGCTTTGCCAAACCCTTGGATACAGAACTAATTGACGAAATCTGTCAAACCTATGAGCGCATTATCACGATCGAAGATGGAACCAGGTTAGGCGGATTCGGAAGTGCTGTAACTGAATACTTAGCTGACAAACCGCATCATATTCCTACAACTATTATGGGCGTGCCGGACAAAATTGTGGAACACGGCACCCAGGAAGAACTTCACGCAGAAGTAGGCCTCGATCCCGAAGGCATCAAAAAGAAAGTGCG
>CAZYOD010000124.1:4435-7339 GCA_964648635.1 uncultured Balneolaceae bacterium
ATCACTGCCGATAGGAGAACCCGGCGGTGGACTTAAAGGCTCGGTGGGCATAAACATTTCTCCCTTATCCTTAAATTGCTGCAAGGTTCGATAGCCGTATAACAACGAAGCAACTCGCTGTTCGTCTTCAGCGCGGTTTTCCGCCTCATCACGCATCCACTCCCGCAGTGCCTCAAGTTTAAAATTGGTAATTGCCCGCACCTGCGAAGAAGCCTCATCATCCGCAGCCAAATTCATCATTTGATACAGCACCACATAATTAATCGTATTTTGAACGGCACCTTCATACTTTTCCTCCACCGATTGAGACCAGGTGGTTTCGATAAGCCGGTCCAGCATATCTCCCAGACCGAGATTCGAACTGTCCCGCGCCTCGGCACTGACAAGTCGCGCCGCCCGATTGGCATTCAATAAAAGCTCAGCTGACATCGATGCAGCCGTTTCAGCAGCTCCCAACGGATCAAAAGCAGGATCAGTATAACTATTAAATAGTTCACGCGAATCATAATAACTGATAGGGCGCGGGGGTATTAACTCAACAATGCGTTGCGGCATTTTTAAGGCATCCACACTTAACGTTTGGAGCATGGCATCAAGAGCATCTCGCTGTTTGTTATCAGCGACCGGCTCCGGTCCCGATTGGGAATCACCACGCACATTATAACTGTAATCCAATCCGCCTATAAGTTTTACCGTACCCTCAACCTGATAGCGGTGATACAGATAAATGGGCACTAACGCATCCTCCAGCTCCGCCATCGGCGTACCCTGGGGGATATTCGACTCCGAAAAGTTTTGAAGGGCAATATCACGCACGTCCAAAATATGATTCAGCTGATCGACCGCATCTTCTCCATTATCCCAGAGATGGGCTTTTGGATGTGCTCCGCCCGCAGGACGCGCATCACGATCCGAAATAAATATTAATCCATCATCAATAGCATCTTCAAGCAAATTATTCAATGCTGCCTCTTTGCTTGGCAGACTCGATACATCCCTATAACCATATTCAATAGCCACCTTATCCCACTCCCCAATTCCGACATCATAGGCATCGGAAAGATCAAGCGTGCTGTCTTGAGTGATGTTTACTTTGGGTGCCGGATAATCCATTACCGACGCGCGGTCGTTAGTACTTGCCGCAAAATTGTGAGTCAGCCCCAACGTGTGCCCCACCTCGTGCGCCGAAAGCTGACGAATGCGCGCCAGCGCCATCTCCAACATGGGATCATTTTCATCGTAATTCATTCCCTCTTTATATGGAGATAACAATCCCTCGGCAATCAGGTAATCTTGTCGCACGCGCAGCGATCCCAGCAGTACGTGTCCTTTTATAATTTCTCCCGTTCGCGGATCAACAACTGATGAACCGTATGACCAACCACGTGTTGAACGATGCACCCAGTTGATCATATTGTAGCGCACGTCCATGGGATGAGCACTGTCGGGAAGTACTTCTACGCGATATGCATCTTGATATCCCGCGGCCTCAAAAGCCTCGTTCCACCATCGGGCGCCATCCAACAAAGCTCCGCGTATCGGCTCCGGCGTTCCGGGATCTAAATAGTAAACAATGGGTTCGACCGGCTCACTCATCTCTGCATCGGGATTTTTCTTCTTCAGTCGATGCTTGGAGATAAAGCGCTTGGTGAGCGACTCACTAACCGGCGTGCTGTAATCCTGATAGCTGATGCCAAAATACCCGGCTCGCGGATCAAACTGACGAGGCTCAAAACCATCATCCGGCAACTCGACAAACGAATGGTGCTGACGAACGGTAATCGCATCTGAGGTAGGCGTTACCGAGCGTACTTGTCCGCCGGGATTATTGCCGGTAAATGTAAGCGTAGCTTCAAATTCCGTATTCTGAGGAAAATTCATTGTAGCTTCGCGGTACAGCGCCGATCGACTTTTATCAATGCTGAAATCTCCCTCCTCATTTCGCCTTAATCGCTCGCTGACGCCGTGGGCATCCCGCATCAGAAAATCGGTAAGATCAACTAGCACGCGACCGTTTTCTTCAGCGGCAACTTCAAATCCCCATAACACCGACTGCGCAAATGCATCGCGCACCGACTCACGTTCTTTGGGGTTTTCGGTTATAGCTCGATATGAGTAGTTGGGCTGTACCATGAGTACCTTTGGTCCGCGACGATCGAACTTGACGATGCGATCATCTCCCAGCTGATTGCGATCCAGACCAATATCATTGGATCCGATCCCCGCAGCAAGTGAGTTAACGTATAAAAATTCCGTATCAAACTGGTCGAGCTCCAACCAAATCTTTCCACTGGTATCATCCCAGTAATACGTAAAATATCCCTCCTCTTTTTCGAAATTTTGCGTTTTTTCTGTGATAGATGGAATATCCTGATCTTGGGCTTGTAAATTAATTGCGGCAAAAAGAACTGCGAGAATAACAAAAGCCAATCGTTTCATCGGTGCACTATTTTGTTGGAAATTAAAAACCGTTGGTAAGTAACTGCTTTTCTGGAAAAGAATAAAATTGGGAATCATAAACCTGGCTTTTTAGAAAGTGCCGGGCATTTTAATTAAAACCATTTCTATAAAAAAGAATAATAATAAAAAGGGACGCGATTTAGATCGCGTCCCTTTTAGATCTTGTAAAGCTTAAGACTTATCCTTCGCTATCCTCATCGGCATACATTTTAGCCAGATCATTAATCATCTCCTCGTTGATGCCGGCCGTTACAAATCCACCGTCATGGTAGAGGTTCTGCATCGTCACTTTTCGGGTCAGATCAGAGAAGAGCGTCACGCAATAATCCGCGCATTCGTCAGCGGTAGGATTTCCGAGCGGTGCCAGTTTCTCTGCGAAGGTATACATACCGTCGAATCCCTTGATGCCGCTGCCCGCCGAGGTTTTAGTCGGCGCCTGCGATA
>CAZYOD010000125.1:0-7335 GCA_964648635.1 uncultured Balneolaceae bacterium
TTTCGTCCGCGGGGATTTAATACTTCGGTTAAAGAATTAGTTTGAGCTGCTTGCTCAACGGTATCTTCGCCATTTGCTGAAGCTTGCTGATCGAAATAGTTAACCACCCGCTCTTTGGCATTGCTAATTTCATCGGGCTGTCCAACCAATCGGAATTCAAGACGAGCAGTTCCTTTCAAGAGATCACGAATACGCTCTTTGTTTGCAACCCCGGGAAGCTCAACAACTACGCGATTGTTCCCCTGTTTAAAAATAGCAGGTTCAGTTACCCCATAGCGGTCAACACGTGTTCGGATAATTTCCATAGCCCGCTCAACGGCAGAGTCACGCTGTTTTTGCAGATAATCCTGTATTTCTTCATTGGTTGATCGACGCGTGATGTTCTCAACATCAGATCGATAGTAGCGGCTTAATCGACCATCGGGGTTTCGCTCTTCGAATTCCTGTATCATCTCATCGATTAAATCAGTGTTATTTTGGAGCGCCTGTTCACTTGCCGTATTAATAACATTGATTAGCGTACTGTCGGCATTTTTACCGGCCAGTTCTTTTAGAAACTGTGCCGTACCTACTTCCAGCGTTACGTGCATACCGCCCTGCAGATCAAGACCCAGTGAGAGCGACTCCTGTCGTAAATTCTGAAGCCGTTGCCTATTCTCTTCTACATATTCTACGCGTTCAGCCTCGGGCAAATCTTCAATATAATTTTGCTCCAGCATGTTAACTACTGTAGGCCATAAATAATAGATTGTAATTGCCAGAAAGGCGACAATAAATCCTATTTTTGTTCCATTACCTTTCATAATAAACTGTTTTGAAAATTTTAGAATTGAATTTCATTAATGCCCCATTTATCTGCATGTAGAGAATCAGGGAAAATGTATCAAAAGAAGAGAGGTAAAACTATGGTGCACCGATTGCGATTCCCGCGGCCATCGGCTCCAACATCACAGAGAAAACCGGACGAGGATTCATTATCAGCTCACGAGCTTCAAAAAAGGGCTCTGTATTGGGAATAAAAACGGCTCCCGAACCGATTGAGCCCATTTTTTCTACTATGGAAACCAACAGCTTAACAGTTGGTTGGACCGGCACATTGGCCATCTCATTCCCAGTCTGAAATTGACTCCATTCAATCAGCAGAAATTGATAGAGATGTTTGGATGCAATCGATTCCTTAAGTGAAAACTCAAACCCGTCGTTATTGCTACTGACAATCTTAGAGGCTTTTTTTATCAGCTGATCTAAATGGTCTCCGGATTCTTGGAGATCATTTAGCTCTTTTTGTAGATCAACCCCGTTAGACGACTTGGCCATTTGGGTAAGCCAACTCGCAAAATCCTGTGAAGACTGCTCGGCATGAGCGGGCTGAACCATGTTCAGGCAAAAGCCTGTCCATATAAGGACTGCCACAATGAGACGGGCAAAGTATGTGCGAAGTCGGTTCATAGTGGCAGAAAATAGGGAGAAAGTAAGAGCGGGACAAACGTTTTCTATACGGATTGTATAATTATCTCACTCCTTTATTTTGCGCTGACCGTGTTGAATATAAACCTCGTCAATCCAGCCGTATAAAATTGCGAGCAATAAACTTGTAAAAGTACCGAAAAGAAGAGTTCCGGCAAAAGGCAGCGAAGTTTGCACCACTACAAGATCAATTAGCAGTAATAGAACGGTAAGTCCAATAAAAACGCCTACGCACCTGAAGAAAAAATCCATAATAAGCCTCTGTTTTTGATTGGAGGATTTCTTCAAGATGCAGAAACCAATACAAGATAACAACCGTTTAGCCGGTTTGAGCAGTTATATTTTGTTTATTCTCGCGCTCAAATTCCTCCTTAAGAAATTGACCGGTATAACTGTCTTCTATTTTGGCCACTTCTTCGGGCGTGCCTTCGGCAATAACTTGCCCGCCGTCTACACCGCCTTCAGGACCCAAATCAATAATCCAGTCGGCGGCTTTTATGAGATCAAGGTTGTGCTCAATAACGATGACGGTATTCCCTTTATCCACCAGCTGTTGAACTACATCGACGAGCATGCGCACATCCTGGAAATGCAGCCCTGTTGTGGGTTCATCTAAAATGTAGAGTGTATCCCCGGTGCCCACTTTTGCAAGTTCCCTAGCCAGCTTTATGCGCTGTGCTTCGCCACCGGAGAGCGTTGTGCTCGGCTGCCCCAGGCGTAGGTATCCAAGTCCCACATCGACTAACGTGCCCAAAATTCGATTGATGGCGGGAACTGAATCAAAAAACTGATGCGCCTCGTTGACGGACATATCCAGCACATCGGAAATATTTTTGCTCTTATAATAGATTTCAAGCGTCTCACGATTATAGCGCTTGCCGTTGCAGGTTTCGCAATCCACATACACATCCGGCAGAAAGTTCATCTCGATTTTGCGCACGCCGTCTCCATTACAGGCTTCGCATCGCCCTCCTTTCACATTAAAAGAGAACCGCCCCTGATCGTATCCGCGAATCTTGGATTCGGGCAGTTCAGCGAACAGCTTGCGAATGTGATCAAAAACCTTGGTATAGGTTCCCGGATTTGAACGCGGCGTCCGCCCGATGGGACTTTGATCCACGGAAATGATCTTGTCCAGATTATCAATTCCTTCGACTACATCATATGGCAAAGGAACTGATTTCGAATTATAAAACTCGGTAGAAAGAATAGGCTCCAGCGTCTGGTTGATCAGCGAACTTTTGCCACTGCCACTTACACCGGTCACGCAAATAAATCTGCCGAGCGGAATTTCAACATCTACTTCTTTAAGATTGTGTCCTCTGGCCCCCTTAAGGTGAACCGACCTATCATTTCCATTTCGGCGCTCATCAGGATAGGGAACTGTTTCTTTATCTTTCAGAAATTTGGCAGTCATTGAATCGGGATCCAGCTCTTCAGGCATGCCCTGGGTAACAATTTCTCCGCCGTACTCCCCGGCGCCGGGCCCCATATCCAGCACATAATCCGCCGACTCGATAGTTTCGCGGTCGTGCTCTACCACAATCACACTGTTGCCCAAATCACGGAGCGTCTCAAGCGACTTTATCAGCTTGATGTTATCACGCTGGTGCAGGCCGATGCTCGGCTCATCCAAAATGTAGAGTACACCCACAAGCTGAGTACCGATCTGAGTGGCCAACCGGATGCGCTGCGCTTCACCGCCGCTCAGTGTCTGTGCCTCACGGTCAAGCGTCAGATATGTAAGCCCTACATTCAGCAGAAAATCCACGCGGTCGCGGATCTCTTTTAGCACCTGGCTGCCGATCTTTTGCTGACGCTCATTCAATTCCAGATTGTTTATGGTATCCCGCAGCGTATTAATATCCATCTTCACCAGCTCGTCAATGGTGTACCCGTCAATACGGTACGAAAGCGCTTCCTTGTTCAGACGCCCGCCGCCACACTCGGGACAAGCGATTTTACTCATATAGGCTTTTGCTTTATCTCGCTGCTTGTTGGAGCCGCTCTCCTCATACTTTTCGCGGATCATGTTCCGCAGCCCTTTAAAAGAATGCTTATAGGTTACATTATCCTGACGAAAGTCATAGCTGACGTCATACTTCGTGTCGCCGCCCCCCTCGAATAGCAGGTCCAGCACTTCATCCGAAAACTCTTGGATCGGTGTTTCGAAATCCAGATCCACCGATTTAAGCACAGCCCTCAATTGTTTAAAAGCAAAAATATCACGCGGTTCCCCCAGGTAACGGATGGCTCCTTCTTCAATCGTCTGTTCTTTGTTGGGGATAACAAGATCGCGAGCCACATCGTAGGTATAGCCGAGACCGTCACAGTTTTGACAGGCTCCGTAGGGAGAATTAAATGAAAAGATATTGGGGGCAGGATCTTCGTAGGCTACGCCGCTTTCGGGATCAAATAAATTTTGTGAGAACAAATGATCCTCATATTTATCGTCTCCCTGCGGGACAGATAAAATCACATTCCCATCAGCCATCTCCAGCGCCAGGCGTATACTTTCCGCAATTCGTTTTTCGCTTTTCTTATTGATAACAAAGCGATCCACTACCACTTCAATGTTGTGTGTTTTGTAGCGATCCACTTTCATATCCTCTTTCAAGTCCATGAATTCGCCATCAACACGTACCTGTACAAAACCCTGCTTCATAGTTTGTTCAAACAGCTCGCGGTAGTGTCCCTTGCGTCCCCGAACCACCGGTGCCAAACAATACGCTTTGGTACCTTCAGGCATATCCATAACAGTAGATACTACCTGATCGGCAGTCTGCTTTTCCATCTTGTTGCCGGTTTTCCAGGAATATGGAATCCCGATTCGTGCGTACAACAGCCGCAAGAAATCGTAAATTTCAGTGACCGTCCCGACTGTTGATCTGGGATTGCGATTGGTTGTCTTCTGATCAATGGAGATTACCGGTGAGAGCCCATCAATGAAATCTACTTCGGGCCGCTCCATCATCCCCAAAAACTGGCGGGCATAGGCCGAGAGCGATTCCAAAAATCGGCGTTGACCTTCGGCATAGATCGTATCGAATGCCAGCGACGACTTTCCCGACCCGGAAATCCCGGTTACGACAACCAGCTGCTCACGGGGAATGTTGACATCTAAGTTTTGGAGATTGTGTTCGCGCGCGCCGCGGATGACTATATTTTCTCGCAAGAGTGGTACTTATTTTTGGTTCGATTAAACTTTTAAAGATACGGATAAATCGTATCTTTTGAAGCCTCTAATTGTATATAATTTTAACTCTCGAAATTAGGGTTAAATAACTGAAAACGATCCGGTTTAATTCAGTCTGATGTCACAACGTTCAATAAATTTAGTAGAAGTATTCAAATTCAGTTTTAATCAGTACAAAAAATACGCCTCCTTTGTGATTGGGGCAATGCTGACCTTCTTTGTACTGGCTATCATACCGCAGATTTACTTTATGATGCGGGCTCCTGATCCGCCCACAACCAAAGCACAACTCATTTCATTTGTCATTACAATAGTCCAGCTCTTTTTGAGTCTGGGATTCACCAAAATTATGCTGCTTCTCGTACAGGATGAGTTTGTTCGAGTGGCGGATATGTTTAACAATTTCCGCATCTTTCTAAGCTATTTTGTTGCCAGTTTCCTGTACGGTATTGCCGTTACTCTGGGAATTTTTCTGCTTGTGCTGCCCGGAATATTTATCGCCATTCGCTTTCAATTTTTTCCCTACTTTATCATAGAAGAAAAGACTTCATCATTTACGGCACTCAAAAAAAGTTATGATTTGTCCCAAAACCTTACCCTGGAACTCTTTTTATTCGGAGTCGCAGTTGTTGTTCTGAACATCGTAGGTATTTTGCTCTTTGGGATTGGAATTGTTTTCACCTATCCCCTGACGACAATGGCTACTGCTGTTATCTATAAAAGTTTAGCTGAGGAAGGACAAGCCATTCCCACCAATACATATACCGCATAGTACAAACGGAACATACTGAAAGGCTCCCCGTTTAACGTAATGCAATTCAAATTTAAGATCAGTAGATAGCATAATGTCGAACGCAGTACCTAAGGCAATAATCATAACAGCAGTATGCCTGATTTTGGCATCCTGTAAATCTTTCGAGTCTTTTTCATCCGAAGAAGTTACCCTCTATCCTTTTGTGGAAGATAACAAAGTCGGTTTTTTAGATACCACTCTCACCAAGCAAATACCCGCTCAGTTTCAGTTTGTGAATAGCGGAATCTGGCCCTACAAATTTTCCGAAGGATTGGCTGCTGTCAATCTCCTAGGAAAGATCGGATATATCAACAGAAACGGTGACATCGAGATTGACGCTCAATTCGATTTCGGCAATTCTTTTCACCAGGGACTAGCGCTCGTTCAAGAAAGCGGGCAATACGGATTCATAGATAAGTCGGGTGACTTTGCTATTGAACCCCAGTTTTATAATGCCCGAAACTTTAAGGAAGACCTTTCTGCTGTACAGCGAGACAACAACGGCCGTTGGGGATATATCAACAAAGATGGGGAAATTGAGGTCGAAGCCCGCTTTGTAATGGCACATAGTTTTCACGAGGGACTGGCACTCGTTCAAACTCCTGATCACAATGAATGGGGATTTATTAATAAAGAAGGAGAGCTAACAATTCCGCCTCAATACCTTAAAGCAAAATCTTTTTCAGAAGGATTGGCGCCTGTGCAGCTGGGCTTTAAACAATGGGGCTACATCAATAGAAACGGAGCGGTCATTATCAAATCAATGTTTTTGGAAGCCCAGCCTTTTTCTGAAAATAAGGCGGTTGTGGCCATGCCCGAAGATCAACAAAATCTGGACCGGAAAAAGTATGGATACATCAATCGGCAGGGAAAATTTTTAGTGGAACCTCAATTTGATGAAGCCTTTCCTTACCGAGAAGGATTAGCCCGCGTTAAAGTTAACGGCAAATACGGCTTTATTGACGCACGAGGCAACATGGTTGCTGAGCCTATCTACGATCAAGCTTGGAATTTCCACGGTGATATGGCCATGGTAAAATTGGGCTCAAAGTTCGGTTACATTAATAAGGAGGGGATTTTTGTACTGGAACCTATCAGTTAAGACCGATTGTTAAAAGACGAAAATCCATCTCTTGGAAAAGATCAATAATTGCTCCTGTGCGTTTATTTGGGTAACCTTAGAGCTTAATTAAAAGTAGTACGAAGCAGTCTTTATTTATTAATGTATTCACAAAAATCTGTGGCACATCAAGTTGCAAATCCTACCGATTGGTCTCCTCTCTCCTGGAAAAATTATCCGGTTAAACAACTGCCGGAATATCCAAACCAAGCGGAGCTGGAGCAGGTTTATCAGCAACTGCGTAATAATCCCCCGCTAATAACATCGTGGGAAGTAGAAGCTCTGAAGAAAAAGCTGGCTGATGTGGGTGCGGGCAAAAGTTTCTTACTCCAGGGAGGTGATTGCGCCGAAAGTTTTGCCGATTGCAAGCCCGCTAAGATTGTCAACCTGCTGAAGGTTTTGCTCCAGATGAGCTTTATCCTGATTCATGAAATGGAAACCTCTGTAATTCGAGTGGGTCGTATTGCCGGCCAATATGCCAAGCCGCGTTCACGGAATTATGAGGTTGTGGATGGAGAAAAAATCCCCAACTATCGCGGGGATCTTATCAACAGCATTGAGCCCAATCTCGAGGATCGGACCCCTGACCCCCAGCGACTGATCACAGGCTACAACAAGGCAGGGTTGACACTCAACTTCCTACGAGCGCTGGCAGATGAGGGATTTGCTGATCTTCATCACCCTGAGTATTGGGAGCTCGATTTCATGAAGGAAAATGAGTACTACAAAGATTATGAGTCGATGGTAAACTCTATTCAG
>CAZYOD010000126.1:0-6943 GCA_964648635.1 uncultured Balneolaceae bacterium
GTTGATAATGGACAAATTTGGAAATGAGCTGAACAACATTTCTGCTGATGAAGACTTAGTTGGCGCCTCCATTTCTGAGGATGCGGATTATATTACTTTATATTCCAGTGGCCGTGTGATGGTTTTTTCTCTGCCGGATGGCGAAAGCCAAGGGGCTACGAGTTTTAGTTCCTCGATTTTTTTAGCGAATTATTTTCCTGCTGATAACTTAATCCTGGCCCTGACCGGAAATTATTCGGAAAGCACCGGTACCATGACAGGACCAGAACTTCGTGCAGTAAACCTTGAAAAACGTGCAATTACATCCGAAAAAATTTCCGGGACGATCGGATTTAATAAAGCAATACCTGCGCGTTTAGAGCGTGTATCGGCCGATGAATATAAATTAGTGGGAGGAAGCAAACAGATTGAGATAGAAACTAATTTCTGAAACGTAAAACTTGAAGCGCTGTCTTTACTATTGGCTGCTTTACTTAAATATGATACGAGCTGTTTTATACATAAAATAAAAAAAGGCCTCCGATCGGAGGCCTTTTTTATTAAGAATAAGTTGATCTTTTTAAGCCTTAGTCTCTGACTTTGATTCTTGATTTTCAGATTCAGACTCCTCACTGCTTCTAAAAGCATCCAGCTCTTCATCGCTAGTCTCTATTTCTGTCGTTCCTTCAGTATCAGACCAGTCGAAAACAAGTCCGTCGCGCGACTTATTCATTTTGATTTTGATGCTGGTCCCTTCGGGATGATCAGCTTCTAGCAACTCTTCTGCCAGGGGCTCTTCCACGTACTTTTGTATAGCACGTTTTAGCGGACGAGCACCGTATTTCTGGTCGAATCCCTTATCGCTTAAGAAATCTTTGGCTCCTTTGGTAACTTCAATGTCGAAGCCCAGACTGCGAATACGTTCGAAGAGATCGTCAGACAATAGATCGATAATTTTGAAGATGTCTTTCTTTTCCAAAGCACGGAAAGTAATTACATCGTCAATCCGGTTAAGGAACTCAGGATTGAATACTTTCTTCAACGCATCCTGGATGGTTGATTTCATCTTCTCATAATCAAACTCACTGTCCCCGGAGGAGAAACCGATTCCACTGCCGAGACTTCGGATATCACGAGCCCCGATATTAGAGGTCATAATGATAATCGTATTTCGGAAATCAACCTTACGTCCCAGACTGTCGGTTAAAATACCGTCATCCAGAACCTGCAGCAGAATATTGAACACATCCGGGTGTGCTTTTTCAATCTCGTCAAGAAGAACTACACTGTAAGGCTTGCGGCGCACTTTTTCGGTGAGCATTCCGCCTTCTTCGTAACCTACATATCCCGGAGGCGCACCAACCAGTCGGGAGACAGAGAACTTCTCCATGTACTCACTCATATCGATACGAATTAGTGCTTCCTCTTTATCAAAAAGATATTGAGCAAGTACTTTGGCCATTTCCGTTTTACCTACACCGGTAGGACCAAGAAAGATGAATGAGCCGATAGGACGGGTCGGATCTTTAAGTCCTGCACGGGTTCGTTTTATAGCTTTTGTCAGTTTTACGATAGCCTCGTTTTGGCCAATCACCTGCTTGGAAAGCTCTTCCTTCATCTTGACCAGCTTCTTACTTTCGCTTTGGCTGATTTTACTGACCGGAACACCGCTCATCATTCCTACAACCTGAGCGACATCTTCCTCTTCGACATCATAGATGATTTCTTCCGCTTCTTTCTCCCACTCGCGCTGAGCCTGTTCAAGCTCCTCAGTCAATCGTTTCTCTTTATCGCGGAGACGCGCGGCTTCTTCAAACCGCTGCTTTTTCACCATACCATTTTTCTCATTGCTGGTATTCTCAATATTTTCTTCCAGATCAATGATATGTTGTGGTACGTGAATATTTGACAAGTGTACGCGAGCTCCGGCTTCATCAAGTGCGTCAATCGCTTTGTCCGGCAGAAAATGATCCGTAACGTAGCGATCAGTCAATTTAACACACGCGTCAATAGCTTCTTCGGAATAGTTTACGCTGTGATGCGTTTCGTATTTATCTTTAATTTGCGATAAAATTTCGATGGTTTCTTCCGGAGTGGTGGGATCAACCATAATTTTCTGGAAGCGTCGTTCCAGAGCGCCGTCCTTTTCAATATGCTGGCGATATTCGTTCAGTGTAGTTGCTCCGATAGCCTGAACTTCACCGCGAGCCAGGGCCGGTTTTAGCATGTTCGAAGCATCCAGTGAACCGCTTGCTCCACCTGCTCCGACGATGGTATGAAGCTCATCAATAAACAGAATGACATTCTTGGTTTTTTCGAGCTCACCCATTACCGCTTTCATACGTTCTTCGAACTGACCACGGTATTTGGTCCCTGCCACAAGCGCGGCAAGATCCAGGGCGATAACCCGCTTATCATACAATACGCGAGAAACTTTTCGCTCAACAATACGAGTAGCCAAGCCTTCTGCGATTGCGGTTTTACCTACTCCCGGTTCACCAATGAGCACCGGGTTATTTTTCTTGCGCCGGCTCAATACTTGAGCAACGCGTTCGATCTCTTTCTCTCGACCGATAATGGGGTCGAGTTTTCCATCTTCGGCCAGTTGAGTTAAATCACGGCCAAAATTGTCAAGTACTGGTGTTTTTGATTTTTCCATTTTCTTTTCTCTAGAACTTCCGGACGATTTTGAACCACCTTTGGATGAAGACAAACTGGCAGAAACAGAACGTGAATCCTGCCGGTCATCATCCGAAGATTTTCCTGAAATAATTAGGTCTAATTCCTCTCGTACCGCATCGTATGAAACATTAAACTGTTGAAGAATTTGAGCAGCAATGTTCTCATCATCACGCAGCAACGAAAGCAGTAAATGTTCTGTACCAATGGTATCACTCTTATATAACTTAGCTTCCAGATATGTGATCCGAAGTACTTTTTCTGCCTGTTTAGTTAGCGGGATATTCCCCACCTTTACTGATCCACCCGTACCGCGAACGGTATCTTCTACCGTCTTTTTTAATTTGAAAAGATCACAATTTAAATTTTTTAAAATTTTAACAGCAACACCTTCACCCAGACGTACAATGCCTAAAATCAGATGCTCTGTGCCGATATAATCATGCCCCAGTCGCAGAGCTTCTTCACGGCTAAATTGAATGACATCTCGAACTTTGCTAGAGAAATTACCCTCCATAAAAACGAACCTTCAGTATTTTTGGATTATCTGTCAATCGGTAAACGAGCGACTCTGAT
Organism: uncultured Balneolaceae bacterium; assembly: GCA_964648635.1. GTDB lineage: Bacteria > Bacteroidota > Rhodothermia > Balneolales > Balneolaceae > Fodinibius. The sequence goes on from CAZYOD010000126.1 coordinate 3,235, forward strand.
ATTTAGTTCATATTCTTTAACGAAAGTAGTACTGGCATCTTGCAAAAGCAAACAAAAACAGATACTAGAGCCTATATTAAAATCTAAACAATAGTGCGATTAATTGTTATCAAATTAATTTTTTATAGCTTTATGTTACTCAACACAATAGCTCTTCTACTATAATCATCAGTAGCATCCACAGAAACTATATAAACTATTCCTCATTCCTATGAAATATAAAAGAGAATAATTTTTCTATAGCTTCTCTGTTCTAAAATTACAAAGTTGGAATGTTGATTTCTAATTGAGAGGTTTAAAAAAGAGGAGTTCCTGTCATCTCTTTTGGTGGGTCTATTCCTATCATCTTAAGGAGGGTGGGAGCTACGTCGGCAAGGATGCCATTTTTTATTTTCTTGGCTCCCGGTTCGTTTAAAATCAGAATCGGAACCGGAGCAGCAGTGTGTGCGGTGTGTGGGCTTCCATCTTTATTAATCAAGCAATCGGCATTCCCGTGATCAGCGATGATCAATATTTTATAGTCGTGTTCGGTTGCTGTTTCAACTACTCGCTTCAATTGTTGATCAATAGTTTCGACGGCTTTGATGGTGGCAGCCATATCGCCTGTATGTCCCACCATGTCGGGATTGGCATAATTGAGTATTCCGAGATGATTTTTTTCAGAAGCTAATTGTTGGCAGAGTTTATCAGTTACTATGGGAGCGCTCATTTCCGGCTGCAGGTCATAGGTGGCTACCTTTGGACTTGGGACCAATATACGCTCTTCCCCATCAAAGGGAGTTTCCTCTCCGCCGTTGAAAAAATAAGTGACATGCGGATACTTTTCAGTTTCCGCAATACGAAGCTGTTTTAATCCCTGATTGCTTACTATTTCCCCCAAAGTATTTGGTAAATCCAGGGGAGGGTATGCCACATGTACCTGTTTAAAATCATCATCGTAAGACGTAAAGGTAGTGTAGTGTAGATTAAGTGATGGCTCTACCTGAAACTGGTTGAAGTTTTCTTCGGTAAGCGCTCGCGTTATTTGACGGGCCCGATCTCCGCGAATGTTATAAAAAATAACGACGTCGTTTTTCTGGATGCGCGAATCGGGTGAAGAATTTATCAGCTTTGGTTTAACAAACTCATCTGTAACATCTTCATCATACGAACTTTGCAATGCATCAACGGGATCGGCAAACTGTTCGCCTTTACCGCGGACCAAGAGATCATACGCCAGCTTTGTTCGAGACCAGCGGTTGTCCCGATCCATCGCATAATACCGTCCCACAATTGAGGCAATTTTGCCGGCACCGATTTCACGGGCCTGCTTCTGAAATTCTTCTACATATCCGATTCCTCCGTGTGGAGAGGTATCGCGTCCGTCCGTGAAAGCGTGAACATAGGTATTGGGAATACCTGCCGACTTAGCGAACTGTAAGAGGGCAAAAAGATGGTTGTTATGGCTATGAACACCACCATCTGAAAAGAGTCCCATGAGGTGAATGCGCCCGTTTTCTTTTGCTTTGGCAAAAGCTTTCTTCAGTACTTCGTTTTTATAAAAACTGCCATCCTCAATAGAAGTGTTTACTCTAGTCAGTTCTTGAGGGACAATCCGGCCGGCGCCAATATTCAAGTGACCCACTTCGGAATTGCCAAACTGTCCATGGGGAAGGCCTACATCTTTACCGCTGCATGAAAGTTGAGCGTGGGGAAAATTTTCAAATAGAGAATCAATAAACGGCTTCTGCGCTTTATCGATAGCGCTTACTTCAGGATTTTCGGCTAACCCGTAGCCGTCTAAAATAATCAGAAGTGCTTTGGAAGCCGGGTTAGCCAAGATTGCTTAAGTAGCTTATAGACTGTTTACGTGGTTGGCGATTCTGGACTTCTTTCGAGCCGCAAAGTTTTGATGAATCATATCTTTAGCCGCCATTTTGTCCAAGTAGGAGCTGGCTTCTTTAAAAGCTTTTTCCGCTTCCTCTTTGTCGGTCGCCTCTAAAGCGTTACTAATTAATGTTTTCATCCTTGAACGCTTGGCTTGGTTTCGCTGCCGACGTTTTTCGTTTTGTCGTACTCGCTTAACTGCTGATTTATGTTGTGGCATAGTTTCTAAAGTTTCTTATCAGTTCTTCAAATTTATTTGTATTTTCTCCGCCGCTTCAGAAAGATCCGAAAGTTAAAATTTCTGAAAGTGTTAAACAAGAAATCATTGAAAAATTAGTAAAAGAAAGGTAAGTTAGGAAACTTTCGTTATGATCATAGTAATCGATGGACCCGCCGGATCAGGTAAAAGTTCAACAGCCCGAGCGGTGGCCGATCAATTGCAGATTGAATATATCGATTCCGGCGCGCTCTATCGAACAGCAACACTTATATATATAGAGGCGAATCGGGATAAAGAGAAGTTCTTTCGTTTATTAAATCAAAAAAAGATTTCGTTTCGATATCGAAATCAAAAGTTTCATGTCGATGTGGACGGCCGATCTGTGACGGATAAAATTCGAACTTCGGGAGTGGCTGAATATGTTAGTGAAGTGGCAGCCATGCCGAAGGTTAGAGTTTTCGTCAATAACTTGATGCGAGATGTTATTTCCAGTGGCAATTACATTGCTGAGGGTCGTGATCTGGGGACAGCTGTTTTTCCTGATGCGGATTTGAAATTTTATATGTCCGCTGATGTGGAAGAGCGAGCACAAAGACGTTACATGGAACGAAAGGATGATAGTCCGGGCTTGACCCTCGAAGAAGTGAAGCAAAATATCATCCAGCGAGATCAAAAAGATTCAAACCGAGAAGCAGATCCGCTGAAGAAAGCGGATGATGCAATTGAAATTGATACTACAAATTTGACTTTCGAACAACAGGTAAATCAAATTTGTTTGAAAGTGAAACAACGAATACACAAGTAAGTAGAAACAACAACTATAACTTTAATCCAATCCCATCTCAATTTTCGAGATGCGGTAATTTTAACTTAAATACATAATGACAGAAGAACTAAAACAAGAACAAAAGAACTCAAATAACGACGAGCAGGATACAGCAACTGAAGAGACGGCTGAAGAAACTACAGTCGAAGAAACGGAAGAAAAAGTAGAAGAAGAACAGGCAGCGCCGGAAGAGACGGTAACAACATTTACCGGCGAAGTTGATGAAGACGAAACTTATACTTACGATCAGCTGCAGGCGGCATCGGAAGATTACACCGATGAGGAGTTTCACGAGCTTGCAGGAATGTATGAAGACACGCTTAATGAAATTGAAGAAAAAGAGATTGTTAGCGGGCGTGTTGTCTCTGTTGATGAAGACTATGTCGTGGTTGATATCGGATTTAAGTCCGAAGGCATGGTTCAAACAAATGAATTTCCTAATGAGGTTGTAGAAAATCTCCAGCCCGGAGATGAAGTTGATGTATTCCTTGATAAGGTTGAAGACCAGGAAGGTCAGCTTATCCTTTCCCGTCGTAAGGCTGATATCTTACACGCTTGGGAAACTATCGAACGTGCTTCCGAAACGGGCGAAATTGTCGAAGGTTATATCAAGCGTCGCATTAAAGGCGGTATGGTTGCCGATATCATGGGTATCGACGCCTTTCTTCCCGGATCTCAAATTGATGTTCGTCCGGTTCGTGACTTTGATGCTTATGTCGGCAAGACGATGGAGTTTCAGGTAGTTAAGCTGAATATGTCTGCCGAAAACGTGGTTGTTTCTCACCGTGCTCTTATCG
>CAZYOD010000126.1:6953-7317 GCA_964648635.1 uncultured Balneolaceae bacterium
ATCTTGTCTACGATTGAAGAAGGTCAGGTGCTCGAAGGTATTGTCAAAAACATTACCGACTTCGGTGTCTTTATCGATCTTGGCGGTGTGGACGGCTTGCTGCACATTACTGATCTTTCTTGGGGACGTGTTGAGCATCCCGATGAAATCGTATCGCTTGATCAGCGCCTTAATGTTGCTGTTATTGACTTCGATGAGGAGACGAAGCGTGTTTCTCTCGGACTTAAGCAACTGCAACCGCATCCATGGGATGAAATCGATCTTAAGTATCCTGAAAATATTCAGGTTCAGGGTCGTGTTGTTTCTATCGCTGATTACGGTGCCTTTATTGAACTTGAAAAAGGCGTTGAAGGACTTATCCACA
>CAZYOD010000127.1:0-2757 GCA_964648635.1 uncultured Balneolaceae bacterium
CACTGCCTCCAAAATCCAGCGCTCCTGCTTCCGTCAGTTCATGAATGGAGTCTATCGTTAAATCAAAATGATTTTTATGCTGCTGCGTGTCTTGATGTATGATGGATCCGATGTGATCGGCCAGCTCATTGGATTGAAGAATTATCATAGGCCACCTTATTTTTGATAATTAAAATTCTACTTTCTTAACAAAAAAGCCGCCACTCTTAATTCAAATCTGACGATCAGACATTTGTTTGTTGAAGGTTATTCAAAGACTGTGGGGGTAAATATATCTGCTCAAAACTTCGTGTCCACCAGTTTCCGGACTGCCTTTGTTCTTGTTTATCGGCATATCTGTAATGAAACAATCTAATGCGTATATAGCTGGGAGGCTTGTTTTTAAATGGGTTACCCTTTAATAATTTTAAGCTATCTTCATCACCTTGAAGGAGTTTAAGAACAAATCGCAAAAGCCATTTGTTAGATCGAATAGATGACATGGCGGCAAACCATATTTGCCAATCAAGCCGCAGGTGATAGGGTGCAATTTGTGGTGGAATCCGTTTGGGATTTCCGGGCTTTCCTTTAAACTCGTAGGCTTTCCATTCTGTATCGGAATTAATTTTATGGTCATAAGTACCTTCGATAATAATTTCATATCGATTGCGGGTTACCGTACCAAAAGCTCCGTATGTATTTACAAGGTGTAGAGGATTAAAGCTGGCGTTCATTCTTTGGTGCCGAGAAATCATATTTTTTATGGGATTGATGCTCATATAAGCAACTGCTACTGTCAATAAAATGATGGCTACTTCAAAGTAGAAGGGAGAGACAAGATTGCCAGGTATTGTAATTGGGATAATAGTCTGCAGGTAGGGGTCGCTTATCCCGCTAAAGGCTAAGAGGAGTGTTAACCAGTTTAACCAGGCGTAATTTCCGCTGATAATCAGATAAGCTTGTGAGAGGATAACCGATAAGGCACCGATGGTCGCAAGCGGTTGAGGGAGAAATAAAAGCCAGACCAAGCCAAGCTGAACAATATGGTTAAAAAGCGTTTCAGTTTTATGCAGTACCTTCGGCATGCGATGAAAGAACCGGCTCAGCGGATTAGGCATGGGCTGGGTTTCGTGATGATAGTTCATGCAAGTTAAATTACGCCAGCATGGGTCGCCCCGCATTTTAATGAGTCCGGCACCGAATTCTACCCGAAAGACGAGCCAGCGAATAATGAGAATCATCAATAAGGGCGCATGATAGTGCATCGGACCCAGAAAAATAGCATAAAACCCTGTTTCAAGAAGAAGAGACTCCCATCCAAAGCCATAAAAGAGCTGGCCTACGTTGACTATGGAGAGGTACAGTATCCAGAGGATAAACCAAATGAGCATAGATAGCCATAAAGGGCCTATTTCTGATAATCCCAAAGCAGCTATGGCCGATAACGCCAGTCCGCACCAAGCAATAATCCCGAAGAAACGGTCGGAATAATGCCAGTGGAAGATACTTGGCCTACTTTTAAAGGTTATGCGTTCCAAAAAGCGCGGAACAGGCAAAATGCCGTTTTCGCCCAAGAGGGGACGAAACTGATTCAGGGCCACTAAAAATGCCATGAAGTAGATTAGGCCCAGTCCCCGCTGTATGATTAAGCGACTTATCCAGTAATCCGACTGATAGAGCCCTTCAAACATTTTGCCTCATCATCTTATGGAAAAGATGCAACTACAGTAAATTACAAAAGTGCTCACCTTTCTATCAACGAGGTAGTTTGAAATTCCTTTCCAGTGATGACGAAGGGAGTTGTAATTACTGCAATGTTCTGAGCAACAATAACTTACATAACTTGTTTATAATAAATACTAACAGTTAATTATTTCCTAACCATTGGGTATAGAGTTCTGGACGGCGGTCTTGTAAAAACAACTTTTTGGCATGTGACTGTTCAATGCTATTCAGGTCTACATCGCAATACAAAATTTCTTCGACCTCCTTTCCGGCCCGGGCAATTATTTTCCCCTCGGGATCGCTGACAAATGATTCTCCCGCGAAAGTAAGTTTAGGTTCTTCGCCAATGCGATTGCATAATGCGGCGAAATAACCATTCTGGAAGGCGGCCGTTCTTACTTCGGATTCATATAACCCTTCGGGCCATTCGCCGACGGCTCCCGCTTGTGGGATGAAAACTATTTCTGCTCCCGCCAGTGCTAAAGCGCGCATATACTCCGGATAATGCCGATCGTAACAGATGGCAATGCCTATTTTTCCGTAAAGGGTGTCATATACCGGGGCTCCATGATCTCCCGGAGTATAATATTTGCGTTCATGAAAACAGGAATAGTCAGTGATGTGGATCATTCGGGTAGTTCCCAGAATTGAACCATCTACATTGATAACAGGAGAGGTGTCATAGGTTTGATCTCCATCTCGCTCAAATAGGTTTAAAATGATGACAACCTCAAATTCCGCGGCTAATTCAGAAAAGGCTTCGGTTATGGGGCCGGGAATAGGTTCGGCGTATTTTTTGGGATCGGAAGGATTGTCGTACTGGGGATAAAAAGGTTCGAAAGCCAATTCGGGGTAGCAAATGATTTTGGCTCCGGCTTGTGATGCTTCACGTGCCGCTTGTAGCCCGCGCTCTAAATTTTCGTACTTGTCTTCGGTGCAAGCCTGTTGTATAAGTGCAATTTTCATCTCTGTGGGAATCAATTAAATGCTAGTAGGTAATAACGTAATTTTTCGAATAAGGCTAAATAAAAAAGCCCGGCGTTAACCGGGCTT
>CAZYOD010000127.1:2857-7263 GCA_964648635.1 uncultured Balneolaceae bacterium
AGCAAGTGAAAATCCTTTAAACCCATCACCGAATGGAGAAACATGAGCATCTTCTGCCAGGGCTTCTCTCCCAAAAATCCCCAGTTGAAAACCGTTTAGCTGAAAAAATGTAATATCTTCATTACTGCTAGGAAGGGGCTCCCACTCAAATACATCCACGTAAAAAGAAGTAAGCTTTTGAACATCTTCGGCACCCAAGGTAATTAAGGTTAATCGTTGATCCATACCGGTGCAAAATAATAAAGGCTGTTCATTTATCATGAACAGCCTTAAATTCTAAGTTAATTTGACTTAATAGGAATTACTTCGAGTATAACTCGTGCAGTTCCCATTTTCTTTTCCATCTTTTTTGCATTCTTCTTTGTCTTCAAATCCGCCATTGGAGTAGGCTTCAATATCACCGTTTTTGGCAGTTCTTCTCCATCTCCATTCGCCTTTGGCGTCTTGGTAGAGTTCGCATCGTGGCATAAAGCTGTGGTTCCTCTTTGAACTTAATTATAATATGTTAGAAGTATGTTTACAGCATATATATACAAAATTTTTAAACCATTATTAAGCAGTTTTCTTTCGTTCAAAGAGTATGATTTGGTCTAATCTATTTGAATGTGGTAAGGATAGTCGGAAGAAAAATGGATTTGAAATCCCTTTACGTGGCAGACAATTGCAAGCATCAGGAAAACGAGGCCGGCTATTATCAATACGATATTTCCACCCTGCAAGAGTAAATAGTACGTTTGGGATAGGGCTCGATTTCGCCGGTTTTTTTTATTGTTGAGATAGGCACGAATACTGAAAAAAACAATTAGGATAGAACCAACACCAATCCAAAACATATAAGAAATATTTTTTTGTTTCTTTATATGCTGATATTGGATGGGTGTTCCCTCTGGGATAAAACTAGGGGAGCAGTTTGAAATCGTAATCCACGTTTTCTTTGATCTCCATGTTAGGCAGATCAATTGGCACATCATTTTCTTCTGCTTCTTTTTCCAGAGCAGTGTAAAAGGTTCGGGAGATAAGTAGACGCTTGTATTCTTGTCCTTCTTTATAAATGTAATCTGTGATGGCGTCTCGTATGCGGTCCATTTTTTCCATATCCAAGCTTCCTTAAATTATTTTAAAGTTTTCATTTATAAAATAAGTTGGGAGTTGTGCAATAGAAAGGAATATGAGAAAATTAGAAGACTAGGCTTCTTGCCGATCCAACTTACGCTGGGTAAGATATGAAGATAGCCATATAGTAGCCCAGCAGGCGCCGGCATACCACCATTGGAAGCTTAGTAGTAATCCTGTATTTAGGGCGTACAGCAAGTGTGTAAACCAATCGGGCGCTCCAGTCTTTGCCTTATTTATCATATTAGAAAAGCTATCCCCAAAGAGAACGAAGAGCTTAACAAAGAGTAAAAGCACCGTATATCCCCATACAATACCGCTAAGAATAGTGTGTGAAGTTAGCACAGCAGCGATGATGAGTACTGTTGCCGCTAAGTCAACAAGGACATCTTTTAGCCAAGACATATTTTGTTTTTTAATTAGAGCTTGTGAAAAACAGGCTCCAATTAAAGAATAGTCAGACTATTTATCCAAACTAATTCACTGGATTTTTCACCGATATCGTCCCGGCTTAATGATGTTTCGAATTTCCATCCGTCGGGTGATTTAGCATTTACGAGATAGCCATCGATTTTTACGATCTGTCCTTCCCGCATGGCGCTTATTTTATCCCTTATATCCATTGTAGAGCCGATAAGATGCATATTTGAGGCGTGCTGCCACATTTTGTTTCGTTTAATTGGTGGCTTCGTAAATTCCCAATAAAAAGCTCGATCAGACTGTTTAACAAGCAGGGAATTCAGGTTTCGTTCATCCGACATCGGTCCCCACCCAAAGACTACATCAGTAGGAACTAGTTCGGAATACTCATCAAAGAAGTAATTTTTAAGGGAAAGAACCCGCGCTTCGAATGAGATGGTAGCTTTAGGTGTAAGTTCAAATCCCTTAAAATTGATTTTATCCCCTTTATAAATGGATTCCTGAACAGGTACTTCAGGAGCCACTTCACCGGGACCGTGTTCAACCGGCCGGTTATTCCAGTAATAGTACATACCGCTGCATAACAAGATGATACAAAGTAGATTCTTCACCATAAGACGTTCCCGTTTTTGTCTTAGTATTATATTAACAAGACAGCTACCAAGCCAATTGTTACAATTTTAAGTAAAATTTAGTAGACTTAGTAATCAGAAACTGACAGAGATCCCGAATTGCAGGTTTCGTCCGGGCGAAGGCTCAAAGTATCGATCGCCTGATGCGTTAACAGAAATCGACCCGTTGTACCTGGTATTAAACACGTTATTTACGTTTATAAATGGATGAATCTGCAAATAAGGATTATGTAACGTTTTCTGATAGCTGATTCCCGTATCAACAATTCCGTACTTTTTATTTTGAGCCGTATTAAGATTGTTGACGGGGTAGCCGCTGACAAACTTATATGAGAACGAAAAAGAAAAGTTCCGAGGTGTCCAGTCCAGTTCTCCGTTAACGCGATAGCGGGGGATACCGGGCACTCTTTTACCGGCAAGAGAAAGACTGTCAATTGTTTGGGCTTGTTGAAATTCAGCCTCAGAAATATTTGCCGTGGCAGATAGTACCAGGTCGCGGGCTGTTTGCCATTGTAATTGGGCTTCAATTCCACCGTGTTTGGTTTCACCCTGATTACGATAAAATGTGGGACCATCGGGATCAAGTTGATAGGGGAAAAGCAGGTCTTGAATCCACAGTCGATAAAGAGCAAAATCGTAATTCAGTGTTTGGGATTCATTGCCGCCGCGGAGGCCTGCTTCGAGTCCCAATGTTTGTTCCGGTTTAAGATCAGGATTAAAACCGTTTCCTCCGCCGGGACGATTTACCAGCTCTGTCGTGGTTGGAGCTTCAAAAGAGGTACTAAAGTTCAGAAAAATAGTTTGATTGCCGGGTTGATAATTCAAGCCGATACTTGGACTCAATGATTGAAAAGTGCGGTTTCCGGATTGCGTGGAGGTAGGAGCGTCGGTTGTAAAGCGTAGACGATCGTATCGAAGACCGCCTAAAAAATTGAATTTATTGATCGAATAGGTGGCGGTCGCAAATGCCGCTCGATTCCAAACCTGTTCGAGTTGATCTACGGTAATAGCCCCGCGTCGGGCACTTCCTTCATTGTCGAACTCCGTGCGGTCATCATTTTGAAATTTTGATTCCAAACCAACTTGCAGATCAAAATTTGTCCAGCTTTTTTCAAGTGTGGATCTCAAACCGCCAACCCACCGATTAACCGTTATAATACCAAAGGGCAGAGGGTTGTTTAGATCGCGGAATATGCCGTAACCGGTGACATCCCAAATTCCGGCTGCAGTTTCCAGCATGTATGTCAGCCCGGCCTGACCCTGCGTAATCTGTTTCCCGGCTTCAGCATCCACAAAAGAAGATATGGCGCTCGATGGATTATCTTCTGCCTGGTCGGCTGTTAGGCTGCTGGGGTGTTGTGCTTCAGGCATGTAAATAGATGCTGCGTGATATTCCAGCCAGCTCTTGGATGTAAGATTTATTGATCCATTTACACCCGTGCGCAACATTTTAGCTGCGCTATAATTACGAAAGCCATCAGTATTTAAAAAACTGGTATATCCGCTCATTTGGTGGTTAGGGTTCGAAAAAGAGAATTCGGCTTCCGCTTTACGGGTCCCGTAAGATCCACCCATCGTTCGCAGACGGAAGGAATAGGGATCATCAAAATTTGGTTTTGTGGATAGATATAATACCCCACCGCTGCTGTTACCCCAATAGGCCGCGGCCGGGCCGCGCACAAGCTCAGCTTTTCGTATAAGAGCCGGTTCTATAATATTCATCATTGTCTGTCCGTCGGCAACGGTAAGAGGGATATCATTCCACACTACCTGCACGCCCCGCACTCCAAAAGCAGCCCGCCATCCCACTCCGCGAATGGTGAGACGTTCTCCCAAGGCATGATTTTGACGATCGTTAACCCACAGGCCCGGCATTTTTTCGCCCAGACTTTCCAGAGAAAGTGCCGATTCCCGGTTTATGCTTTCTAAGTTTCTGCTGAGCGTACTCAGTGAAAGGGGGGCATTGGCTGCGCTAATGGAAGTGTGAATAGCCGTTACCTCAATAGGATCTAAATCAACATTAAGGCTATCCCGTTCTTCCTGAGCGAATAAAAGATCGGTGCAGATAAAAAATAATATCAGAACAGTAAGTACAGATTTAGCTAATTTTATTTTTTTAAAGGCGGTCATAGATGTATTGACGTAACTTGATTGATTAATTTTGAAGTATAACAATTCGAAAATCCGTTTATCAATGTATACCAAAATAAGCAGAAGATGGATTTTTCCACTACATTTTGG
>CAZYOD010000128.1:0-4191 GCA_964648635.1 uncultured Balneolaceae bacterium
CATTGCACTGCCCCAATCGTTTACTGGAGTTATCCAAAGCACAGCTTCTACCTCTACCCTTTGCGCCCTGCTGATGGCCCGCGAACAGGTGACCGATTTTGAAGTTAACGAATCGGGGTTTTATGCTGACCAACCTTTTACCGTTTACTGCTCGGAAGAAACGCATTCATCCATCGAGAAGGATGTGAAAATTGCGGGGTTCGGACGCGAAAATCTTCGCAAAATTTCGGTAAATGATTCTTTCGCTATGAAAGCTGATGAACTGGAACAAACCATTCGCCGAGATCTGCAAAACGGCTGCAAACCCACGGCCGTAATTGCCACCATCGGCACCACCGGCTCAACGGCAATCGATCCGTTAAAAAGGATTGGAGAACTCTGCGCTAAACACGAAATCTTTTTACATGTGGATGCTGCCTACGCAGGCACGGCACTGCTGCTGCCCGAGATGCGCTGGATGAGCGAAGGCATCGAACATGCAGATTCTTTTGTTTTTAATCCCCATAAATGGATGTTCACGAACTTTGACTGCTCGGCCTTTTTTGTGCAGGATGAATCTCTGCTCGTCCGTACGTTTGAAATAATGCCCGAATATCTCAAAACGCCGGAAGACGAGCGCGTTAAAAACTACCGCGATTGGGGCATTCCGCTGGGACGCCGATTTCGGGCACTCAAGCTTTGGTTTGTACTTCGAAGTTTTGGAACCGAGGGATTGCAATCTAAAATCCGAACTCACATTAGCTTAGCTCAAGACCTCAAAGAAAAGATGGAACAACACGAGCATTTTGAGTTGCTGGCTCCGGTTCCGCTAAACACCATCTGTTTTCAGTTTCATCCGGATCATATTTCTGATGAGGAGAAGCTTAACGAGCTCAATAGTAAGCTGCTCGACCAAATCCAGGAAAACGGAGAGCTGTTTTTAACCCACACCAAACTGGATGACAAATTCACCATCCGCATAGTATTGGGTAATACAAATCTGAAAAAGAGACATGCTGAGGAAGCATGGCAACTCATTAAAGAAAAAGCATTTAAGCTGATCAGTTGAGAAAAAGGATTTTCATACCGCTAAGTGACAGGGACTTTTTTCTGTGTGTATTTTAGTGACATAGCTTTAACTTGTTTTCCAATCATTTGCTGCAAATATTATAGCAACAGAATTTCAGTTTTAATAAAAGCAGAGAGACGATCATGGAATTATCAGATATTCAGGCATTGGTAACCGGCGGAAGTTCCGGTATCGGAAAAGCAACGGCAAAAGCTATTGTAGAAGGCGGCGGTAAGGTGGTAATTGCTGCACGAAGTAAAGAACGACTGGATAAAGCTGCGGAAGAAATTGGAGCAACCCCCATCCAGTGTGATGTAAGCAAAGAAAGGCAGGTTATAGACCTTGTGGAGCAAACAATTGACGAGCTTGGTGATTATAACGTGCTTATTAATAATGCGGGATACGGCGAATTTTCGAAGCTGGTAAATCTTTCGGCCACAGATTTTGAAGAGCAGCTAAAAACAAACACGATAGGCGCAATGATGGTCGCGCGCGAATCCGCCAAACATTTTATCCAACAAGATTTTGGAAATATTATTAACATATCATCCACGGCAGGCAAGCGCGGATTCGAAGGCGGTACCGCTTATGTGGCCAGCAAGTTTGCCTTGGGCGGGATGACCGAGTGCTGGCGGGATGAACTTCGGGGACATAATATTCGCGTAATGCAGGTTAATCCCAGCGAGGTACAAACGCGTTTTTCTGAAAATGCAGGCCGCGGCGGACGTCCCTTTAATGAAACCAAACTGATAGCCGACGATATCGCCCAAACCATCTGCAGCATGCTCTCACTACCTAACCGGGGATTTATTCCCGAACTCAGCGTATGGGCAACTAATCCGCGATAAGTTGATCGGCAGGCAGGGTGCAAAATCATTATAAGTAAACCAGGGAGCAATGACTCATCAATCGTCGGGGAAGCGACTTACACTATTTATCTTCTTAATATTTTCCGTCTGGCTCAGCTTTTACATCATTCAACCGCCGGAACCTAAACCGGAAACGAGCCCTGCCACTGACTTTTCGGCGGAGCGAGCGTTTAAGCATGTTCAGGAGATGGCCCAAACGCCCCACCCACTGGGATCGGCCGCCAACGACAGCGTGCGAAACTATATTTTGGATGAGCTTCAAGAAATGGGGCTGCAACCTACCGTACAAGAAGGAATTAGCATCGGCTCCAGGTCTGATCGCGGAGTGGCCGGTAAGGTTAAAAATGTCTTTGCAAAATTGGAAGGCGAAAGTCCCGAAAAAACGATCCTGCTGATGGCTCATTACGATTCCACTCCCACGACTATTGGTGCTGGTGATGATGCTTCGGGCACGGCCGCCATCCTCGAGACGGTACGTGTGCTTCAGGCACACGAATCCCCGCTCAAAAATAATGTGTGGGTTTTACTCACCGACGGAGAGGAACGAGGACTGTTGGGCGCCGAACTTTTTGCGGATGAATTTCCCGAACTCGATCAGATTGATCTTGTTCTGAATGTGGAAGCACGCGGCTCCAGCGGTCCGTCGATGATGTTTGAAACCAGCACTCCGAACGGAAAACTGATCTCCCACTTTGCAGAAGCAAGCCGGTATCCGGTAGCCAATTCGTTGATGTACACCGTCTATAATCTGCTGCCCAACGATACCGATCTGTCGGTCACAAAACGCGCAGGCCTGCGGGGGCTTAATTTTGCTTTTACCAACGACTACCTGAACTATCATACCATGCAGGATCATCCCGCAAACTTATCCTTGGCCTCTCTACAACACCACGGCAGCAACCTGTTGGGTAACGTCCTCCATTTTGGTAGTGCTAATTATGATCTCGACAGCGAAACCGAATATGTCTATTTCAATAATGCCACAGGCGGACTCATGTACTACCCTTCCGGCTGGTCACTGCCCCTGGCCGTCGTAACGGCATTGCTCTTTATAGCGTACCTCATTTTCCTGTTTCGAACGAATGAATTAAGCATCGGCTCATATGCGGGCAGCCTACTGATTTTTACAGGGATGACTTTTTTGGGAGGCTTAATCACCTATTTTGGCTGGGAGGGATTTAAAACATTACATCCGCAATACCGATGGCTTATCCAGGGAGAAGTATACAATCACGCTTGGTACTTCTGGGGATTCACTCTGCTGAACCTGGCACTCTTTTCAACGGTATATAGCTGGCTTCATAAAAAACTAACCCTTCAACAACTTATCTCCGGCAGCTTTACCATCTGGATTCTGCTTTCGCTGGCTACCGCTTGGTACCTGCCTACCGCAAGTTATATTTTCACATGGCCGGTGCTGCTGGCATTAGTCGGTTGGATTGTACTGGGCAGTGAGAAAACTAAAATGTCATGGAAATCCGTGGGCATCCTGGCTCTCAGTCTTTTTGGCGTTTTATTTATGCTTCCCCCGTACATCTACCTCATTCAGATAATGATGACGACCGAACTTCTGTTCGTAAGCATGGGGTTGTTAGTGCTGGTTTTAGGACTCATCTGGCCCTTGATATGGTATATCATCCAAGGACAACAGAAGGTAATCAACGGAGGAGTTATTTTGGCAGCTGCTATTTGTTTTTGGATGGCATCCGCCAATTCAGGCTTTGATACAGATCATAAAAAGCAAAACAGTATCAATTTTGTGCAAGATCTCGATTCCAATCAGGCCTTTTGGATTAGCCGCGACGATACTGCCGACACTTGGACAAGTCAATTTCTGGGAACCAATTACCAAGAGGGAGAACTGCCAGGAGTTACCATCCCCCGTGCCCGAAATGTACTTTTCCAGCAAACCGATCCTATCGTAATTTCGAAGCCAAAACTTAAAGTTATCGCTGACAGCAGTTCGGGTTCACTTCGACACACTACACTGCAAATGGACGTCGGACGAGGCATCGCAATGTATATAGCGTGGGATGAGCAGTCACCTATTACGGATATCGAAATACATGGGAAGGCCATTTTCGAAAACGACATAGGCCGCTATCTATACTATTTTCAGGATTTGTCCGAGCCGGTAGAGCTGAATATCAGTTATCCGACAGATAAGTTGCCTTCGCTGCAATTTACGTTTGTGGATCCTGGACTGCCAACAAACGAAATTCCAGATTATCAGCCCCGTCCGGATGACACAATGCCCCCTCCATTTTCTGTTTT
>CAZYOD010000128.1:4291-7153 GCA_964648635.1 uncultured Balneolaceae bacterium
TTAGTTACTCCTGCTCGGGATAGCATTCTTCACAAGGACACATATCCCGCAGTGTCCCCCACTGGTACATTCCGTTGCTGTGGCCATCACTCCAAAATATTTTGATCGCGTGATTGCCGACTTGATTAATTTTCTCGACCTCAAAATGCTGGGTGGGCTCCACAAAAAACAGCGAACGGTCGAAAGTGTTCATACTGCCATGTCCGCCGCGACAAACCACACAGGGGCAATTTTTACGTAGTCCGAACAGCGAATATTCCGAATGGTGTCCGTCCGACCATTTGATCTCCAAAACCCCGTCACTGTTAGAAACTTCAATTCCCGCTGGTTTAATATCGTTTTCCATATTCTTCTTTTATTATATTAATGTGAAAGGTAAAGCGATCCGGAGACGGAATCCAACTTGGTTTGAATTGTATAGGCTAACAACATGTATCTATTTTTCGGTTTATTAGGGTTAGCATTTTTACTCTCCTTCTGGATGGGATACTACCGTTTATTTCGCCTCCAACACTTAAATCAGCAAAGGGTAATTAACGGATTCATCGGCGCCATGATTGTCCTAACGCTTCTGTCTGTAGGGCAGTGGGCTGAGCTTTTCTCACAGGATGTCGTTGCCCGCTTCACCATGTTTCTCTACATCCTGGTTGCAGGCTTTTTCTGCGGATTTGCGGCAAAAATGGTGCTCCTGAGACAAGAAGCCAAGGCCACCGAATAAGTCTATCGATCGTTTTGGACCGAAATTGCACCCACTCTAATCGCTATCCTGGTTATTGCTTTTGGCATTTATCGCACCGGCCTCATCACCCTGGGCCCCTACACCGGAATAGGGATAACATCAGGCTTGTCGCTTCTGGGATTCGGTTTTTTTGGTCTTACAGTTAAAATTGTGCCCGAATTTCGCCGAAAGGGAATTCTCATTCTGGATCAGTTTGTTCCCTGGCAAAATGTTGTTGCTTACCGCTGGGAATCCGAAAATGTACTGCTGATCGATTACTATAACTCCGAAGATGAACTGACGGATTTTACCACTTTTATCCCCCCCGAGGACCAGCTAATTATTGAGCGTCTGCTCGGTAAAAAGCTGAAGGAACATGAGCAGGAACGTAAAGAAATGATGGGAAAGGTCAACGAATAAATACAGTTGGTTTTACCCGGCTACCTGTTCATGCCGGACCATAATGCACTCATTTTCGACATACCTAAAATTATTTTCTTCAGCTAACGCTTTAGCATCATCAGACGAAACAGCCAACTGCGTCCATATAACCGGCTTCTGGCCGCTCTTTTCCGACCATGAAATGGTATCCCGAACCATATCAGCCGTGTATTGTGAATCCCGAAAAATATCGATGATACCAATTTTTATATCAGATGGAACCTCTGTCATTTTGGGATAACATTTGACACCCAAAATTTCTTCATAGTTTGGGTTCACGGGTATAATTCGAATACCGTTCTCTTTCAAGTAATTAGCAATATGATAACTGGTGCGATACTTGTTAGCCGAACAGCCGATAATGGCAACCGTACGCACATTTACTAATAATTCCCGGAAATTATTTTGCATAGCTAAAACGATTCTGTTGAAACTTTTAAAAGATACAAATTACGAGATTCGAATGATTTCATGTATAATTGGCGCGTCACATCTTATTAATATTACAAGTAAATGCTCTTAGCAACCAAACAATTTTTGCAAAGACATAAAAAATATGCGCCGGTTGTGTTTTTTATCGGTGGATTTGTCTGGGACAGCCTTACGCTCGGACGCATTGACGGTTGGTACAGCAACACTATTTTACTCACATACCTAAGTTGCTTAACAGCTTGTCTGTATATTTTTAATTTGTCCGATGACGATCGGTGGAAAGGCACCTGGCTGGAACCCTATGAAGAGTATGCACCGCACGCAATCCAGTTTTTTCTCGGGGGGTTATCAAGTGCCTATGTTATCTTCTTTTTCCAGAGTGTCACGCTCACCAAAACTATTGTATTTTTTCTGATTTTGGTTGTGCTTCTTTTCTCCAATGAGCTCTTAAAACACAGAATTTCCAACAAATACCTTCAGTTCGGAGCATACTTCTTCGTCAATTTTACCTTCTTTACTTTTTTTACTCCCGTAATTTTTGAGACGATGACCACATTTTTATTTGTCGTTTCAGGATTATTTAGCCTTGCTTTTACCTTTTATTTCATCCGATACATATACAGGAGCAGCCCATCCACACGACATGATATTAACGGATGGAAAGTAACTCTGCTTATTTTGGGGATTTACGGCTCCATCAATGCCTGCTATTACTTTAACCTCATTCCTCCGGTGCCTCTTTCGCTTCAGTCAGGAGTGGTAGCTTACAATGTAGAAAAAGAGGATAGTGCCTTTTTGGTTTCTTACGAACAAGCAGCCTTGTACGATCTCTGGGAAACCTATGATCAGACTTTCAATTATGCCGATAAGGATACCGTTTTTGTCTTCACTTCTATCTTTGCTCCTACCGATTTAAAGAAATCTGTTCAGCACGAATGGAAATGGTATGACCCCAAACTTGAACAATGGAATACTACCGATACAATTAAATATGATGTAATGGGAGGACGCAGGGGCGGTTTTCGAGGTTATACTTATAAAGAAAATGTTTGGCCGGGTAAGTGGAAAGTCGATGTCACAACGGGCGAAGGAATGGTTCTAGGGGCAATTGACTTCACCATCCAACGCGACTCAACCTTTCGAAAAACAGTGCTGACAAGACAAAAATTTCAATAGACAGACGGTCTCAATTCTCCTTAAAAAACGTTATATTCAACAGACATTCATGACAATTAGAAACAAACCGAAAGTATTTTGTCTAAAGTAAAAGA
>CAZYOD010000129.1:0-2442 GCA_964648635.1 uncultured Balneolaceae bacterium
TCGCCGTCGATTTCGCTTTGGAAACGAGCTTTTCCCAATCGGTAATAGGTTCGGGAGAAGCAAATTTGCCGTGTTTCGGACTGGGGATGTTATTGTAATCGAACAACCGGCCGACTTCTTCTATAAGATCTACCTCGCGCTCGAGGTCCGGACGAAATGTCGGAATTTCATAATTTAAGTAACCTTCTTCTGTTACGTCTTCAACTAATTCCAATTCGAGACCTTTTAGAATCTCCTTAATTTCATCCAAAGAAAAATCAGTTCCCAAAAGTCGATTTACATACGATTTTCGAAGAGTGATTACGTGCTTGCTTGTTTTTATAGGATGGACATCCGTGCAGGCATCAACAATTTTTCCCCCTGCGATTTCGGCCATTAATTCGGCAGCACGTTCTGCGGCGATGCGCTGTAGCTGCGGATCTACACCACGCTCAAAACGATAGGAGGCATCCGATTGCAGCATTTGCTCCTTTGCCGTTTTCCTGATGGAACCGGGGTCAAAATAGGCGCTCTCGATGAGCACGTTATTAGTACTATCGCTGACTTCCGAATCCACGCCGCCCATTACACCTGCTATTGCTACCGGCTCTTCGCCATCACAAATAAAAAGCGTGCCGGCCGAGCATTTCCGCTCAACGTGATCGAGCGTTTCAAACTCAATTTCTTCGTCAAAATCTTTGACGATAATTTTATTGCCCTTTATGGTATCCGAATCAAAAGCATGGAGCGGCTGACCCAGTTCGAACATCACGTAGTTGGTAATGTCTACAATGTTATTTACCGGGCGAATGCCGAGTGCATTTAAGCGATTTTGAAGCCAGTCGGGAGAATCTTCAATATTGACATCTTTAACCATTTTTCCGACGTAGCGATGGCATTTTTCGGGCGATTCAATTTCAATCTCAATTTCACTCAGCGGTTTTGCTTCGTCATAATCCGTAGAAAATGGCTTGCAGAGTTCAAGATCGAGAGCGGCCGCTAAATCGCGTGCTACACCGAGATGGCAAGTTGCATCGGGACGGTTAGGCGTAATTTCAATTTCGATGATCGTATCCTGATACAGGTCAATTGCTTCGTTAAGCGGAATTCCCACTTCCAGTGATTTATCAAGTATCATAATGCCGCTGTGGTCGTCGCCAAGATTTAGCTCATCCTCGGCGCAGATCATTCCCTTGGATTGTTCTCCCCGTAGCTTGGCTTCCCGAACGGTAAACGGCTCTCCATTTTCGGTTTCAACCGGAAGGGTAGTGCCAACCGGTGCAACAGGCACTTTTTGTCCGGCTGCAACATTATCAGCCCCACAAACAATTTGCACCGTTTCAGGTCCCAAATCCACCTTACAAACCACCAAGCGGTCGGCGTTGGAGTGTTCCTTGACTTCAAGTACTTCCCCGACAACCACGCCTGCTAGCTCACTTCCATAAGATGATACTTCTTCAACTTCGAGTCCGATGAGTGTTAGCTTTTCGGCCGTTTCTTCAGGTGATAACTCGAGATTTAAAAAATCTTTAAGCCAGTTGTAGGAAATTTTCATGTACCTAAATCTACTTTTATGAGAATGTCATATCGAGCTTGAACGAGATACGAGTCGAGATGACGATGCTGAGGTTCTTAATGAAATTGTTCTAAAAAACGCACATCATTATCATAGAATATGCGGATGTCATCGATCTGATGACGAAGTAGGGCGATACGTTCGACGCCCATTCCCCAGGCAAAGCCGGTGTATTTTTCGGGATCAATTCCTACTGCTTTAAACACATTGGGATCGACCATTCCGGAGCCTAAAATTTCCAGCCATTTGCCGTCGTCGTTGGGATCATTTGTTTCCCACCAGATATCCATTTCCAGGCTGGGTTCTGTAAACGGGAAATAACCCGGACGAAGCCGGTATTTGACATCTTTACCAAACATCAGCTTCACAAAACTGATCAGCGTTTCTTTCAGCTCGGCAACGCTCACGTCAGTATCCACATACAGTGCTTCTACCTGGTGAAAAAGAAAATATGACTTTGGCGAAACGGCTTCATTCCGATAAACACGTCCCGGCATGATGGCCCGAATGGGTGGTTCCTGTTCTTGCATCAGCCGAATTTGTACCGGTGATGTATGGGTGCGGAGCACCAGGTCTTCGTCATCATCATTGCGTTCCACAAAAAAAGTATCCTGCTCGTCGCGTGCCGGGTGATTCGGCGGAAAATTAAGTGCCGTGAAATTGTGAAAGTCGTCTTCAATCTCAGGGCCGTCGGCAATTGAAAATCCCAAACGGTAAAAAATATTTTTCATTTCCTCCAGCGTTTGCGTCAACGGATGGTATGACCCTGAAGGGTATGGTGGGGCCGGAAGCGTGATATCTTCAGTAGCTTTTTTATCACCGGCTTCTTGACGGGCCAGCTCTTTCTTGGCTTTGGCATCGCCCGCTTTAGCGGAACGCTGTACCTT
>CAZYOD010000129.1:2452-3323 GCA_964648635.1 uncultured Balneolaceae bacterium
TTTATCAAAGGTATTCTGGGCAAGGTTCTTAACGGCGTTCATCGCTTTGCCCACTTCCGCTTTTTTTTCGTTAGGCACATCGCTCATCCCGGAAAACATAGCTTGCACCTTTCCGTTTCGCGAAAGAAACTCAAGGCGGAAGGCTTCCAGATCCTCTTCGTTCGAAATAGCGTAATCTTTAATTTCCTTTTCTAGGGATTGTATATCGTCAAGCATGTAAGAATTTGTTGGCGTAATTAGCAGGTAGGTGGAATCTATCTAATTCGGTGGAACCCTTCAATGAAAATAAAAAACCGATCCTCCAATGAAGGGGGACCGGTTTCAGAATTTTTACACGCTATTAGCTTTGTGCTTCTTCAACAATAGCGGTGAAAGCTTTTGGATCATTGACGGCAAGATCAGCTAAAACCTTGCGATTGATCTCAATATCTTTTTGTCCTAAGGCTCCCATCAGTCGCGAGTAGGTAGTACCATTTTGACGGGCAGCAGCATTAATGCGTGTGATCCAGAGCTTTCTGAATTCACGTTTGCGAACTTTACGGTCGCGATACTGATACAGCATCCCTTTTTCGACCGCATTCTTCGCAAATTTATAAACATTCTTTCGCTTGCCCCAGTAACCTTTCGCCTGATCTAAGATCTTGCGGCGACGGCGACGGGAAGCCACTTTATTTCTTGAACGTGGCATTTTGTCTAATGATTAAAAGTTAAAGTTGTATTTATTTATAAGGAAGCATTTGCTCGACATCCTTCTCATGCGTCTTATCGACGAGAGTTTTTTTACCGAGTTTGCGCTTTCTTTTACTACGTTTTTTTGTGAGGATATGTGCTTTTCCAGCTTTTTTACGCTTATAATGACCTGAGCCGGTCT
>CAZYOD010000129.1:3333-7152 GCA_964648635.1 uncultured Balneolaceae bacterium
TATTTCTTGCTCGTGGCATTTTGTCTAATGTTTAAGAGTTAATAATTAATTATTTGTAGGGAAGCATTTGCTCGACTTCCTTCTTCTGGGTTTTATCAACCGTAGTAGGTTTGCCGAGTTTACGCTTTTTTCGACTTTTTTTCTTAGTAAGCAAGTGGGCCTTACCGGCTTTTTTACGCTTATATTTACCGGTTCCGGTCTTTTTGAAGCGTTTTTTGGCCCCACTATTGGATTTCATCTTTGGCATAACTAAACACCTATAAAAATTTCTTGGAAATTAAGGCTTGGAAGATAAGTAATATCAGCAGTAAGTGAAAGGCAGAAGTAAAACCAAATTTAAACTCTCCTTAGCTGACTGCTTGTTATCAAAGTTATGAACCACCTTTACCGGTGGGAGCCAACATCATAATCATCCGGCGACCTTCCATATTCGGCTTCGACTCAATCTCGCTAATATCGTTAAGCTCTTCAGCCAAATCATGAAGTAATTGCTTACCCCGATCGGTATAAAGCATATCTCTTCCCCGAAACTGAACGGTAGCTTTAACTTTATCACCGCCCTCTAAAAATTCTCGGGCATGACGCGTTTTGAAATTGAGATCGTGGTCATCGGTATTTGGACGAAACCGCAGCTCCTTTACCTGCACGGTATGCTGCTTTTTCTTGGCTTCCTTTTCCTTCTTTTTCTTTTTGTACATGTATTTTCCAAAGTCGAGCACCTTGCATACCGGAGGCCTGGCATTGGGCGCAACTTCGACGAGATCTAACCCATAGGACTCTGCTATTTCTATAGCACGGTCGATGGGTACAACCTCGTGCTCTTTCTCAACATCTTCAGGATGAATAACCCTTACTTTTGATGCGCGAATTTCTTCGTTAGCATTGGGGCGATCTTCATTACCCCGTGGACGTCGTCTTCTGCTTCTTGCGATAAGTAACCTCTATTTTTTATTAGTATTTAACTAGTGTTTGGGAACTTCTTTGTTATCAATCTCTTCTATGAGATTAGAAAGAAATTCAGAAAAATCAAAAGTGCCGATGTCACCTTCTTTATGACGGCGAACTGAAACTGTTCCTTCGGACTCTTCATCTCCACCAACTATTAACATATATGGAATCTTGCTCGTTTCAGCGTCACGAATTTTTCCGCCGATCGGTTCGCTTCGGGTATCGACCTCAACGCGGACATCATCTTCTTTTAATTGCGATGCGCATTTGAATGCATATTCATTAAAGTCATCCGAAACAGGGATTATCTGCACCTGTTTGGGGGCAAGCCAGACCGGGAAATCACCGGCAAAATGTTCAATCAAAATACTGGTGAAACGCTCCATAGATCCGAAGGGCGCGCGGTGAATAATCACGGGTCGGTGTTTGTTATTGTCTGATCCGATATAAGTGAGATCAAACCGTTCGGGCATTACATAATCCACTTGTACGGTTCCCAACTGCCATTTTCGGCCGATGGCGTCACGAATGATAAAATCGATTTTAGGTCCGTAGAAACTGGCCTCACCACTGGCCACGGTATAATCCAGATCCATTTCGTCGGCAACTTCTTTGATCTCAGTTTCCGCCCGATCCCAGAACTCGGCGGCACCGCCGTACTTTTCCTCATTATCATCGCGGAACGACAGCCGTATATCCACCGGCATTTCAAAGGTACCGAAAACAAGTTCCGTCAGATCAATACAGTTCTTTATCTCATCCTTAAGCTGATCGTGAGTACAGTATATGTGAGCATCATCCTGGGTAAACCCGCGGACGCGTGAAAGTCCATTCAGTTCCCCGGATTGTTCGTACCGATAGACACTGCCAAACTCTGCCAAACGAAGGGGCAGATCGCGATAGCTGCGTAACTCGTTCGAGTAAATTCTGTGGTGATGCGGGCAGTTCATCGGTTTAAGGAGGTAACCTTCACCGTCATTATCCATCTCAATAGGATTGTACTGCGACTCCCTATAATAAGGGAAGTGGCCGGATGTACGATACAGTTCCAGGTTCCCGATGTGAGGAGTAATCACTTCTTGATAACCGCGCTTCTTCTGCTCTTCGCGAAGAAAAGCCTCAAGTGTTCGGCGAAGCACGGTTCCGTTCGGCAGCCAAACCGGCAAGCCCTGACCGATCATCTGGTCAATCATATAGATGCCAAGCTCTTTGCCCAGTTTTTTATGATCTCGTTTCTTGGCTTCTTCTACTTGCTCAATATACTGGCTCAATAATTTTTGCTTGGGAAAAGAAATACCATAAATACGTGTCAGCTGTTCATTATTTTCATCTCCCCGCCAGTAAGCACCTGCCAAACTTGTCAACTTTACAGCTTTGATACGGCCGGTGTCGGGGATGTGCGGGCCACGGCACAGATCAGTAAAATTTCCCTGCTCATAAAATGTTATATCGCCATCTTCCAAGTCCTTAATGAGCTCAATTTTATATTCGTTGCCTACATCTTTATAAAAGTTGAGCGCGTCATCTTTGGATATCGGCTTGCGACGGAATTTAGATTTATTACGAGCAAGCTCAATCATTTTATCTTCGATCTCTTCCAGATCATCCTGGCCAACCGTCTGGTCCCCAAAATCGATATCATAGTAAAAACCATTTTCCACCGGTGGACCAATAGCGAACTTAGCGTCGGGGTACAATTCCTGAATGGCCTCTGCCAGCACGTGCGCCGAAGAGTGCCAGAAGGTATACTTCCCGTCCTCGCTGTCCCACGTGTTGATGGTGATGGTGCCATCTTCTTCGATCGGGAGATCCAAGTCCATAATTTTACCATCCAGAGTCACGCTAAGGGCTTCGCGGGCTAATCCCATAGAAATTGATTCGGCCACTTCTCGTCCGGTTATACCTTTTGGAAATTCTTTTTCACTTCCATCGGGAAAGGTAATGGTAATTTGTTCAGCCATTCGAAATTAAATATACATTTAGAAATCATTAACGCTTTTATTTGAGCCTGTAAAGATATAAAAATATCAAAAGAGGCACAGACACATTTTGCTTTAATAGCAATAATTTTAACTTCAGTTTTATTTGTTCATTTAGAATTATAGATTATCCACGGTTACGGCTTATAGAAAAACGATTTTAAAAAAAATGGACAGTACCCCAAACGCTTCCTCTTTTTTCGATAATCAATCTATTTTTATCCTGGATCACGAATCTCTTGATATATTAGACGTCAATGAGGCTGCTGTAGACGTATATGGATACTCCCGCCAAGAACTATTGGCAATGAATGTTAAAGATTTGGGAGAGAGAAAACGACGGGTTGACTTAATTGAAGGGGCACCCAAAAATGATAATAGCGCAGATAAAATATGGAAGCAAAAAACCAAGGATGGCAGCCAAATATTTGTGCAATTTACTTACCATTCTTTCTTCTATCAGGGTAAACAGGCTAAATTAGCTATAGCCCACGATGTCAGTGATCAAGTTAAGCGGAATGAAAAGCGACGCATTTATTTCCCCAAGCTGGTTACCCATGAGTCTAACTTTCCATTGGCCAGGATTGAATGGAATGAAGACTTAGAAATTAAAAACTGGTCCGAAAAAGCAGAGGAGCTATTTGGGTGGCGCCAAGATGAGGTACTTGGATGGGATGATTTTTCCAAGAAGATAATTTCTGATGATGAAATTGAGCAAGCAAAGCAAAATGTTAAGGAGGCGATTGAAAATAAAGACACCCATTATTCGGTAGAAGGGAAGTCGGTTACGAAAAGCGGGGAAACCATAATTTGTCGATGGCATAATTCTCTGATATTTGATGCTAATGAGAATCTTATTTCTGTGCATTCTTTAGTAACTGATATCACGGAA
>CAZYOD010000130.1:0-4681 GCA_964648635.1 uncultured Balneolaceae bacterium
CTTCCGATACGCTGCACGAATGCCGTTGAGGTTGAGCGAAGAAATTTTGAGCATGGTTTTATAGTAGAAAGTAAAAAGTTAAAGAGTTGGTTGTTGAGCAGTTATTCTTTCTGCTCATGACCTTTTACTAATTACTTAGCTTTCACAAGTGCAAAATTTCGCTTGCCAACTTTAAGCGTAAATTCTGTGTCATCTTCGAAAGCAACGCTGTAGCCTTTATCCGAAACTTTTTCATCATCAATAGAGATGCCGCCTTGTTTAATCAGGCGTTTTGTTTCGCCGTTACTTGAAGTGAATCCCGCATCAGAGACAATGTCCAACAGCCTTACTTCTGTGCCCGCCTCATATTCCAGGGTTGGAGCATTATCGGGAATTTCATTTCCAATAACAGTCTGCTCGAAATGTTTTCGGGCTGCTTTGGCCTTCTCTTCCCCGTGGTAAATACGAGTTATACTCAGTGCTAATTCATGCTTGGTGTTGCGAGGATCTTCTTCGGCTTTCTTTTTGTATTTGGGCAAATCCTCTACATCTATATCTGAAAGCAACTCAAACCAAGAATAAATTAGATCGTCGGGAATAGAGAGAACTTTACCGTACATCTCGTTGGCGTCTTGGGTAATGCCGATATAGTTATCATAAGATTTCGACATTTTCTTAGTGCCGTCGGTACCAACAAGCAAAGGCATCATCAGGGCAATCTGCGGTTTTTGGTCTGCATCTTTTTGAAGCTCGCGTCCTACAAGAAGATTAAATTTCTGATCAGTTCCGCCGAGCTCGACGTCCGACTCCAGGTGAACAGAATCCTGTCCCTGTGCCAGCGGATACAAGAATTCGTGCAGAGAAATAGGTTCGTTGTTATTATACCGCTTGGAAAAATCATCACGCTCAATCATACGGGCAACCGTCAGTTTTGAGGTCAGCTTAATGACATCCTCAAAACCCATAGTTCCCAGCCATTCGGAGTTATAGACAATTTTCGTTTTTGTCTCATCCAGAATTTTTGTGGCCTGGTCCAGATACGTCTTAGCATTTTCATCGATTTCTTCTCGAGAAAGGGCAGGACGCGTTTCATTTTGCCCGGTGGGATCGCCGATGAGGGCAGTGAAATCTCCGATAATCAGGATCGCTTCGTGACCCAGATCCTGAAACTGTCGCAGCTTTCGCAAGATCACCGAGTGTCCCAAGTGCAGGTCGGGACGGGTAGGATCGCAGCCCAGCTTAATTTTAAGAGGCCGATTTTCTTCTTTTGATTTCTTGAGCTTTTCAATCAGCTCTTCTTCCGGCACGATTTCGACAGTACCGCGTTTAATTACTTCAAGTTGCTCTTCTACAGGTAAAAACGCCATAAATCTAATTAGGAATTACTGGTTGGTTCTGTAAATGGAAAGTTTTCTATGGGATTATATTGCTCGAGCGTCTTCTTGATTGTGGACGTAAAACTTTCGGCTCCCGGATAGATGGTGGCCACCGAATCATATGTCCACGGAGCCAGATAAATGATATACGGGTAGGTTGCCGATTCTTGACGAGCCTCTTCTGATGGAATACTGAAGCCTGCCAGGATCAATAAAATAGCACTGATTACAATTCCGCTTTTAAGAAAACCGAAAGCGGAACCTGCAATTCGATTCACAAAATTCAGCTTTATGGTTTCCAAAAACTTTTTGCTCAGAAATGCGGCCAGGTGTACTACAATCAGGGTGCTTATAAAAATAAGAATGGCCGATAAAAAGGGAATGAAAGAAGCTTTTTCCTCAAAATAAGGGCTAATAAAAGCACCGACGGGATCCATATATTGAAAAGTGAGGAAGACCCCCAAAATAATGCCCACGATACTGAAGACCTCCTTGATAATACCGTTTACAAATCCTCGATAGCAGAAGTAGGCGATGGGAATCAGTATCAGGAAGTCCAGTAGGTTCATACACCTTTTGTCAGGAGAGTTCTTCTTTTACCACCTTGCTTACCAGCGATCCTTCGGCTTTGCCTTTGAGCTCTTGCATCATCACACCCATGACTTGTCCCATATCGGACATATCTTCGGCACCAAGCTCGTTTATTTTATCGCGAGCGATGTCACGGACTTCATCCTCGGAAAGCATCTCCGGAAGATACGACTCAATAACTTCCAATTCCTTCTTTTCTGACTCTGCAAGATCTTCTCGATCTCCTTTTTCAAACTGCTCAATAGATTCTTTCCGTTGTTTGGCAGCTTTCATCAGCACTTCTATGGTTTGCTCATCAGAAAGGGAGGCTTCACCTTCCTTTCGCTCACTGATTTCGCGCTCCAGGAGTTTTGACTTCAATGAACGCAAAACGCGGAGGCGATCCTGATCTTTGTCTTTCATGGCTTGTTTCAGATCAGCCATGATTGTGTTTTTAATAGCCATAATTTAGGTGCTCCTTTTAGAAGTAAACCGATGGATGTTCATTGATCATAAAAAAAGGTTCCACCCACTCGTTATGGATGCAACCTTTTTGGCATGCAAGAATTTTTCTAGTCTTTATTTTCTTGAATAAAGTCTCGCACATTATCTTGGTCGATGATGGCTTCTTTATATGCGTACTTATTGTTTGCTGTCTTTTTAGCAACAATTACTTTTGCCATCCGGCGGTCGGTCGCCTTCTGTTCATTTCCTTCTGTTCCGAATGTCTGCTTCTTGGCCATTATTCTGATTGTTTCTATTTAATTTCTTTGTGAACGGTATGCTTCCGAAGAACCGGATTATACTTTTTCAGCTCCAATCGATCGGGAGAGTTGCGCCGATTTTTTGTTGTATGATATCGGGATGTCCCGGGCGCCTCGGTACATTCCAAAATTACTTGTACTCTGTTTCCTTTTGCCATAGTTCTAACTTTATACTTCTTTAATGAGCGTTCCTTTTTTGCGGGCCTCCTTCAATACTGCATGGATGCCTTTCTTATTAATTGTACGAAGCGTTTTGGCAGAAACTTTCAGCGTTACCCACTTATCTTCCTCGGGGATATAAAATTTCTTTTTTTGCAGATTCTGCTCGAATTTATGCTTCGTTTTATTGTTTGATTTAGAGGAGCGGTATCCGTTCTGTGCTCCTTTTCCTGTGATGTCGTCTTTACGTGCCATGATTCAAATATAGCGTTTATTTGTAATTTCTCAGATAGACGGGAAAAATAGGCTTATTCCCCAAAAAGATCAATGTTTCTTTTAAGGGTAAATTTTTAACATATTGTGGCGGTTCTGGGGAGAACTAAAAAGAAAAGGAATAGACTATACTTAACAGACGTAAATTTGATTTGCGGGCATATCTCAACTATTGTCAACAAAGGCCATTGCTTTCTTTGATTTTGCCTATTTATGCCCTATTTTCAGGCGTCTTCATCATTATTTTAAACCCCATTCATATCTTTATTTATGGCAAATAAGAAAGGTTCAGATTACAAGGCGGAAAATATTCAGGTTTTAGAAGGTCTGGAAGCTGTTCGTAAGCGGCCGGCAATGTACATCGGGGATACCGGGCAGCGCGGACTTCATCACCTTATTAATGAGGTAGTGGATAACTCCATTGATGAGGCTATGGAGGGTCACTGCGATGTAATGGAGGTGATTATAAATGAAGATGGGTCTATTACCATTACTGACAATGGTCGTGGGATTCCGGTTGATGAACATCCCAAAATTAAATTACCTGCCGTTGAGGTTGTGTTAACAAAGTTACACGCCGGGGGTAAGTTTGATAAAAATACATATAAAGTCTCCGGTGGATTACACGGGGTAGGTGTTAGTTGTGTGAATGCGCTTTCTTCTCATTTTTATGCGGAGATTCATCGCGACGGAGAAATTTATGTGATGGAATTTGAGCACGGAGCAACTGTTCAGCCACTCAAAGTGAAGGGCAAGACCGATAAAACGGGAACTACAATTACTTTTACGCCCGATCCTGAAATATTTAAGCAGACTACAGAATTTAAGTACGACATTGTTGCTGAGCGGATGCGGGAACTGGCTTTTTTGAATCCCCAGATTACTATAAATCTCATTGATGAACGGGAAGAAGATCTGTCCGAAACATTCCATTATGAAGGCGGGGTAAAGGATTTTGTTCAGTATTTGGATGAAGATCGCGAAACGATGATGCCGGAACCCATGCTTATCAAGGGGGAGGTTGACATGGTTCCTGTGGAACTTGCGATTCAATATAACGGAAGTTACTCGCAGAATGTCCATTCATACGTTAATAATATTAACACGCGCGAAGGCGGTACCCATATTTCCGGTTTCCGTCGGGCATTAACGCGGTCGCTGAAAAAATATGCCAAGGATAATAATCTAATTAAAAGCGACATTAGCGTTTCGGGCAGTGATTTCCGTGAGGGAATGACGGCCGTACTGAGTGTCAAAGTTCCCGAGCCGCAATTTGAGGGACAGACAAAAACGAAACTCGGTAACTCAGAAGTGCAGAGTGCCGTTGAGGTTATTGTGTACGATCAGATGAATGAGTATCTCGAGCGTAATCCCAAAACAGCGAAGAAAATTCTTGAAAAAGTAATACTGGCGGCCGAAGCTCGAGAAGCGGCCAAAAAGGCACGTAAACTGATTCAGCGCAAAAGCGCAATGAGCGGTGGCGGACTTCCCGGTAAGCTGGCTGATTGTTCTATTAAAGATCCAAACCAAAGTGAAATTTACCTGGTGGAGGGTGACTCT
>CAZYOD010000130.1:4691-7139 GCA_964648635.1 uncultured Balneolaceae bacterium
TGACTCTGCCGGCGGTTCTGCAAAGATGGGACGAAATCGAAGTTTCCAAGCTATTCTTCCCTTGCGTGGTAAGATTTTGAATACCGAGAAGGCAAAAATCAATCGTATCCTGGAAAACAATGAAATTCAGGCAATGATTACTGCACTGGGTGCGGGCGTGGGACACTCTGAAGAGGATTTTGACCTCGAAGAACTCCGTTACCACAAAATTATTATCATGACGGATGCTGATGTCGACGGTTCTCATATCCGTACACTGCTCCTCACATTCTTTTACCGATATATGAAACCGCTGATTGAAAACGGCCACGTATATATTGCGACGCCTCCATTATATCGTGTTACCAATAGCCGCGGCGAAATTGAATATGCCTGGGATGATGAAACGCGTAACAAAATCATCAAAGAGCATAAAAAGTCGCGCTATAAATTCGATGTATCCCGCTACAAGGGACTTGGTGAAATGAATCCAGAGCAGCTTTGGGAAACCACGATGGATCCGGAAACCAGAACATTGCAGCAGGTAACCGTTGATAACGCAGCTGCTGCGGACAAGCTATTTTCTAAGCTGATGGGATCCGAGGTTCAGCCGCGACGAGAATTCATCGAACGCAACGCAAAGTACGCAACCCTAGATATTTAATTCTACAGTTGGAGTTTAGCGCAGATTTCAAACTCCAACTTTTATCATTTAGGAATTTAACTTTAACTCTGTATTAAACATTATCCATGGCAAGAGATAAAATTGTACCTATTGCAATAGAAGACGAGATGCAGTCGGCCTATATCGATTATTCGATGTCGGTTATTGTCTCTCGGGCCCTTCCTGATGTTCGAGACGGTCTTAAGCCGGTACACCGTCGTATTTTATACGGTATGAGCGAACTGGGGATGCTTCATAACAGAAATTATAAAAAGAGTGCTCGTATTGTCGGTGAGGTTCTCGGTAAGTATCACCCGCACGGTGATTCGGCCGTTTACGATTCGATTGTACGAATGGTTCAGGATTTCTCCCTGCGTTATCCCTTAGTGGATGGACAAGGAAACTTTGGTTCTATTGATGGTGATTCTGCTGCGGCCATGCGTTATACAGAGACTCGCATGGAGCGTATTGCCGAGGAAATGTTGACGGATATCAATAAAGAAACGGTCGATTACCAGACCAACTTTGATGATACCCTGCAAGAGCCGACGGTCCTTCCCGGAATGCTGCCCAACCTCTTGCTTAATGGTGCTTCCGGCATTGCTGTGGGGATGGCCACAAATATGGCGCCTCACAATCTAACGGAAACCATCGACGGTATTGTTGCTTACCTGGATGATCCGGATATCGAAACTAAGGAGCTGATGGAACATATACCGGCTCCCGATTTTCCCACCGGTGGTATTATTTATGGATACGGGGGCGTTAAGGAAGCCTATGAAACAGGACGCGGTAAAATTACGCTGCGTGCCCGTTGTACTACAGAAGAGCTTCGTGGAAATCGCGAGCAGATTGTTATTACCGAGATTCCGTATCAGGTTAATAAAACAACGCTTGTTAAGAAAATTGCGAGGCTGACTCAAAACGAAAAGATTGACGAAATTTCTGAAATCCGGGATGAGTCGGACCGCGACGGCATGCGTATCGTTGTCGTGTTGAAGCGAAGTGCCAATGCGGGCATTGTACTTAATCAGCTGTACAAGTACACCCAGATGCAGACGACTTTTGGCGTAATTAGCTTGGCGCTTGTTAGAGGCCGCCCCAAAGTGATGCCGCTAAAAGAGCTGATCCATCATTATGTGGAACACCGCATTGAGGTTATAATCCGCCGTACGCTTTACGATCTGGATCAAGCTGAAGCCCGCGCCCACATTCTGGAAGGCCTTAAAATTGCGTTGGATGATCTGGATGAGGTTATAAAAACGATCCGTGCATCCGACAGTCCCGACGAAGCTAATAAAGCACTTCGCAAACAGTTTGCCCTTACCGATATACAGGCAAAAGCAATTCTGGATATGCGTCTGCAAAAGCTTACCGGACTCGAGCGAGATAAAATCGAGCTCGAATACAGCGACATAGCTGAGAAAATTGCTGATTACCGAGAGATACTGTGGAGTCGAGATCGTCAGAAGTCCATTATTAAAGATGAGCTTCTGGAGATTAAGGATCGTTACGGTGATGAGCGTCGCACACAGATCGTCCATTCTGCTGAGGACTTCAGCGTTGAGGATATGATCGCTGATGAAGATGTAGTTGTGACGATCTCAAATAAAGGGTTTATCAAACGGATGCCGGTTAGCGGTTACCGCCGACAGAAGCGGGGCGGTAAAGGTATGAAAGGTACGACTACGAAGGATGATGAATACGTAGAGCATTTATTTGTGGCGACCAATCATAATTACATCCTGTTCTTTACCGAAAAAGGACAATGTTACTGGTTGAAAGTTTATGAGATTCCTGAAGGA
>CAZYOD010000131.1:0-6992 GCA_964648635.1 uncultured Balneolaceae bacterium
GGATCTTACCGTGCTCACTTACCCTACATGGCACTTATTATCGGTTAATCCTAGACCTAGTTATTACCAACCAGCTTTTGTATTTTTAGAGCTATGAATACGGTAGAATTATATGATTTAGGTCATGCCCCCTATCAACCCGTATGGGATCTGCAAACGGCCATCCAGCAGCGGCTGGTAGATGAGAAAATGCGTCGGCGAAAGGAGCAAACGCTCTATAAACCCGGCGAAGAAAGCAACGATGTGTTACTGTTTGTTGAGCACCCCCATGTGTATACACTTGGCAAAAGCGGTGACAAGGCGAATATGCTCCGAGGGCTGGCAGAGCTTGCTGATATAGATGCTGAATTTATAGAAATAGATCGCGGCGGCGATATCACCTATCACGGTCCGGGACAAATTGTGGGATATCCTATTTTGGATTTGGATCGACACTTCACCGATATCCACAAATACCTGCGCTACCTCGAAGAAGTGATCATAAAAACATGCGCCGAATACGACATCGAAGCAGGGCGCATAGAAGGGTTGACAGGCGTTTGGGTAGGTGATCAGAAAATTTGTGCCATGGGCATCCGCTGTTCACGTTGGGTGACTATGCACGGTTTTGCTCTGAATGTGAATACCGATCTCAGCTATTTCAACCATATTGTCCCCTGCGGCATCACCAATAAAGATGTAACCAGCCTGCAAGAACTTTTAGGACGTAAAATTGATTTATCAGAAGTCAAAGAACATCTGGTTACCCACTTCGAGGATGTGTTTGATGTATCAGTCGCAGGAGTGAATTCACTGCCTGAACTGGACAATCAATTTTCGTATCTTAAGAAATCTAATTCTCAAGCAGCACCCCATTAATTTGATTTTAGATTCATGATTAAAGAACTCAATGTTGTAGATCGTAACGAGAAAACCCAACGCCGTCCCGACTGGCTAAGGGTTAAACTTCCATCCGGCGAAAAGTTCAAAGAGGTGGCCGATACCATCCAGAAACATTCGCTGAACACTGTTTGCTCCGAAGCGCGCTGCCCGAATATGGGCGAATGCTGGGGTAACGGAACCGCAACATTTATGATACTTGGGGACGTCTGCACGCGTTCCTGCTCGTTTTGCGCAGTTAAAACCGGTCGGCCGGTGCAGGGTTTGGATTGGGATGAACCCCGTCGTGTGACAGATGCGGCTAAAAAAATGGGTCTAAAACACGTGGTGCTTACTTCGGTCAACCGTGATGAGCGAGAAGATGGCGGTGCCCCAATATTTGCTGAAACACACCGGCAGCTTCGGGAGGCTATTCCCGGTGTCACAATAGAATCTCTGATTCCTGACTTTCGCGGCGTTTGGGACGCTCTTCAAATTGTTATTGATACCCCTCCGGATGTACTGAGTCACAACCTGGAAACCGTACCGGATCTCTACAGAACGATTCGCCCGCAGGCAAAATACAAGCGCTCGCTCGAACTGCTGCAGCGCTGTAAAGATGCCGGAATTCGAACTAAAACCGGAATCATGGTTGGCTTTGGCGAAAAACGAGAACAAGTGATCGAGCTTATGCAAGATTGTGTGGATTACGAAGTGGACGTGCTCACCATCGGGCAGTATATGCAGCCAACAAAAATGCATCAGCCGGTAGAAGAGTGGGTGCATCCCGATCAGTTTGCCGAATACAAAGAGATTGGCGAAAGTTTAGGCTTGGAACATGTTGAAAGTGGTCCGCTTGTTCGTTCTTCCTATCATGCAGAAAAACACGTGTGATAACTTTTAAAAGATAAAGGGGAGATCTCGAGATTTTCCTCTGATCTTTTATATTTTAGCAGATCAGCATTTCTCATTTAATTGATTTTTTATGCTAGCACTTGGTGTTGTCATACTATTGAGTTACTTGGTAGGATCCATACCTTCCTCCATTTGGGTAGGAAAGCTCGTTAAAGGGGTGGATATACGTTCGCATGGCAGCGGCAATGCCGGGGCTACCAATACTTTTCGCCTGCTGGGATGGAAGCCGGGCGTGGCAGTACTGACCATTGACTTTTTTAAAGGATTTGTGAGTTCCCTGTGGATCAGCCAGCTGTCTTATCATATTGGATCGGGGCCGGTTGCGCTGTTCGACTTTTGGGATGTTGATCCGTTTCTCATGATTATTTGTGGAATGGCCGCCATTATCGGGCACATGTTTCCCCTGTATGCCAATTTTGATGGAGGAAAGGGCATGGCAACGGCAGGCGGGATGCTTTGCGGTATCGAACCGGTTTCGGTAGCGATAGCAGCGGGTGTTTTTGCTATTGTAATGTTGACTACCCGATATGTTTCTCTCGCATCGCTTATAACAGCTTTTGTGTACCCGCTGTTGTTAGTGATGCTGCGATATGTTTTTGACTGGTCTATCGACGGCAGTATTCTTCTTTTGGGCGGAGTGGTTGGTCTGGGAATCATCATAAAACACCGCGGAAATATTCGGCGGTTGTTGAACGGAACTGAGAATCAGATCAGCTCGTTTAAACCTGCTGTCGGATGGTTGAATAAGGAAGGAAAACCGCAACCCTGAACATAATATTTTGAAAAAAATAACCATCATTGGGGCGGGCAGTTTTGGAACTGCCCTTTCCGTTGTTTTGGCACGTGCAGGAAATAAGGTGCAATTGTGGGCACGCGAGGAAGAAGTGGCTTACGGAATTAACAATCAGCATCGGAACCCTTCCTATATTTCGGATGTTACGCTCCCCGATTCTGTCAAGTGCTCTACCAATCTCCAAGAATGTTTTAACAATCCGGAGATGGTCGTATTTGCTACACCTTCTCATGCGATGCGCGACGTGGCCGCCAATATTAAACCATATTTAAACGGCGAAGAGCTGGTTGTGAGCGTAGCCAAAGGAATTGAGAACGACACCTTCATGACGATGTCACAGGTTCTGAGCGAGACGCTGGAGGGCAAAATCATTGAAGATCACATTGGGGTAATATCCGGGCCGAGTCATGCCGAAGAGGTTAGTAAATTTAAGCCCACCACGGTAGTAGCCAGTGCCAATTCAAAAAGCACGACTAAGATTATCCAGGAAACATTTTTAACGCCGATGTTCAGAGTATATCTGAACTACGATATTATTGGTGTGGAAATTGGCGGAGCGGTAAAAAATATTATGGCTATCGCCGCGGGTATTATTGATGGGGCTGAACTTGGAGATAACGCAAAGGCGGCCCTTATGACTCGCGGATTACATGAGATGAAACGGCTGGGGATGCAGCTGGGCGCCTCGCAGGATACATTTTCCGGTTTGGCGGGGATGGGCGACTTGGTTGTTACCTGCACCAGCGAACACAGTCGCAACAGATTTGTAGGTTATAATATTGGGAAGGGAAAAAGCCTCGACGAAATAACATCAAAAATGAATATGGTAGCCGAGGGTGTGAAAACTACTCACTCAGTACTGGAGTGGAGTAAGAAATTACAGGTGGAAATGCCGATTACAGGGGCGGTCCACAATGTGTTATTCGAGCAGGAAGATCCCAAGGACATGCTGTACGATTTGATGACCCGGAACCCGAAAGAGGAAATTGTAATTTAACTACTGTGTCACCCTGAAGCCCGAATGGTCGGGACAGGCTTTGTTTTAGGTTTCGCACGGCAAAGAAACGTGAACGTTTCCCGCTGTATGAGATTCTACATTAGAGTAAAATGATTATCGAAGCAGCTTTATTCGGTTTGTTCATTCTTACTTAATATTTTGTTTGTACCTTCGTTACCACTGAAAAAAGACAGAGTGGCTATGTATTCTGACAATCGCAGTACAGCCTCGCTTTCCCAGATGGATTATCTGGATGTAAAGAATCTTGCACAGACGGGCGAAGGTACCTTCCTGGAGTTTAAGCGCACGATCCCATCCGCATATAAGATTGCTCGTGAAATTGCGGCTTTTGCAAATACAAAAGGTGGAACGGTGCTTATTGGCGTGGATGATGACAAATCGCTGGTTGGAGTACTCGGCTATCAGGAAGAGGAGTTTTTGCTTTCCAAGGCTGCACGGGAGTTATGTCAGCCGGCTGTGGATATCATTATTGAAATTGTTCATTTTGGTGATCGCGACCTGCTGGTGATAAAAGTGCCTGAAGCGACTGACAAGCCAATATATGTGCAGGAGGATGACGAGGCTACCGTTTTTATGCGGGAAAAGGATCAGAATAAGGTAGCCAGCAAAGAGATTATTGAGATTATTAAGAAGAAAAATTCGGATGAAGGGGTTACTTTTGAATACGGCCCCATTGAACAAAAACTGTTTCGATATCTGAATGAATACGGGGAAATAACCGTTAAAAAATTTGCTCAGGTTGTTGATATACCGCGAGCTAAGGCTTCAAGGATTTTGGTGAATTTGGTTAGCGCTGATATCCTGAATTTATTTAGAAAGGATAATATTGATTACTTTACGTACTCTCAGAAATGCGAGACATAATTAAAAGAATTTATAGCAATGGCTGCAGATGAAAGTTTGGATGATGTAATTGCCGATCTGGTTGATGAGGATGAGGTCGGTGGAGGGAATTCGACATCGCCGCTGTCGCAAATGGCGGCGCCGGATGACGTTGAATTTAGCGGTCCGGCTGTCCAGCTGACCGAGCGTGCCGCAAAACAGGTGCGTAAAATCCGATCGGATGAGAACTTGCCGAAAAAGCTTTACTTGCGTGTAGCCGTGGAGGGCGGAGGTTGCTCGGGTTTAAGCTATAAACTCGGTTTCGATGAAAAGTCAGATGAAGATGAGGTGATTGTCAGTCAGGGCATGGAAATCATTATTGATCCCAAGCACATGAT
Source organism: uncultured Balneolaceae bacterium (assembly GCA_964648635.1). GTDB lineage: Bacteria > Bacteroidota > Rhodothermia > Balneolales > Balneolaceae > Fodinibius. Next base: position 4,805 of record CAZYOD010000131.1, read on the forward strand.
GTATTTAAAAGGGATTTCTGTTGACTATCCTGACGGTCTTAATGCCCGGGGCTTTACCTTTGATAATCCCAACGCCACGGAAACCTGCGGCTGCGGCAGTTCGTTTGCAACTTAATTAAGCTGTAGGCCGGCTTGGTAATCCGGCTGGACGAGTTACAACTCGTCCTACAATATCCTTTGCCTGTTACTATTCAACTTGTCTCCCGTATTCTTTCATAATTGTAAGCACCGAATCCACCGGCAGTGCTTGAATGCGATGTCCGCCGCGTCCTGTCATCGTCTCCGCATGAAAAAGCGAATTGATGATCGCTTCCTCGGTGGCTTCGTTGACGGCCATAAAAAGGGGAGACATTGCATTATTTCGCAGCACCTTCTGTTGTTGAAAAGCATTTTCAGACCGGTAGGGAATACGAACGGATTCTGCCGTGGAAAAAGCAATTACATAATCGCCGCTTCCGTTCGATGCAATGCCGCCGGTTTTGCCCAATCCCAATATAGCGCGTTTGGCCAGGCGTTTTAAATTTCGTGCATCCAGCGGGGCATCAGTGGCCACCACAATCATGCACGAGCCGTCCGGAGATTCGTTAAGACGATCGCTCAGGTAATACTTGTCCAGCTCTTTTCCCACTGGAACGCCGGCAATTTGCAGCACACCCCCGAAATTACTTTGTACCAGAACTCCAACAGTAAATCCGCCGAGGTCTTCTGGGAGTTTTCGTGACGAAGTACCGATGCCACCCTTAAATCCAAAAGCGATGGTACCGGTACCGGCACCGACATTACCTTGTTCCACTGCCCCTGCTTGGGCGTGATCAATAGCAGTAAGTACATCTTTTTTGGATACATGACGCCCGCGTATATCATTCAGATAGCCATCGTTGGTTTCGCCAACCACCGGGTTCACCGATCTGACATCGCCATTTTCTTCAAAGCTAAAAGTAAAGTCGATCAGCGCGTCGGCAGCCGTGGGCACGCTCAGCGTATTCGTGAGAATGACAGGGGTTTCCATGGTGCCGAGCTCCTCAATTTGGGTCGATCCGGCCAGCTTACCAAAGCCGTTGCCTACATAAACGGCCGCCGGTACTTTTTGCTGAAAGACATTGCCTTCATGCGGTAAAATAGCAGTAGCGCCGGTGCGGATATCATCGCCTTCTATGAGCGTTTGATGACCCACCATAACACCTTCAACATCCGTGATAGTATTTGTTTCGCCGGGATCAAGCACGCCAATTTCAATGTCATAATCCCGCAGATTTTGATCTTGAGCCATAAGGTTAATGGGAGCTAAAATGATTAATAAGCAGAGCAGGTTCAGAATTTTCATAAGTGCTTCTAACATTGATTGTATTTTGAATTAAATTGGAGATAAGAGCGGGAATTTGCAAAGTCCAAATAGTTGATTCCTTGTATCTCGTTCCGTCGTTCCGCTGCGGAATAAGGGTGGTCTAATCTTTTTCACCTGTAAAGCGGTTCGTGATAAGTCGCACGCCGCGCTTGAATGTAAAATAGTACCACATCCACTCAATAAATACCCGGAAACGATTGCGAAAGCCGATCAGGAAAAAGATGTGTACGACCGACCAGAGAATCCACGCAAAAAAGCCGGTAAATTTAAAGCCGCGGATATCAGCAACAGCCTTTGCTCGACCGATAGTGGCCATGGTTCCCTTATCCACAAAATGAAATGGTTTTCTTTCTTTGCCGGCGATCTCATTCCTGATAAGCTTACCAATATACTTACCCTGCTGTATCGCTACCGGTGCCAGTGCAGGCAGCGGGTTTCCGTCCTCATTGATCTTATGTGCCGCATCGCCAATTACAAAAATATTGCTTCGGTCGGCGATGGTAAGATCCTCATCTACAAATACGCGTCCGGTACGATCCTGTTTGGTTTCCAGGGACGACAGCAAAGGGGAAGCAGCAACGCCGGCCGCCCAGATGATATTCGGCGTGTCGATTGTACCTTCCGAAAAGGAAACTTTGCCGTTGCCGATATCGGTAACCGGTGTATTTAATAATACGCGGACGCCCATACCTTCGAGTGTTTCGCGAGCTTTTTCGGAAAGATATTCGGGATAGGGTCCTAAAATTTTGTCAGCTGCTTCGACCAGAAAAATGCGCGTTTCATTTCTGCTGAAAGTGTTATAGTCGCGCATCATGTTGCGTTTGACGATTTCACCTATTGCGC
>CAZYOD010000132.1:0-6964 GCA_964648635.1 uncultured Balneolaceae bacterium
ACGACAGCGGGTTTACAAAAACTGATGGTAAAATGGTTAAGATCTTGGCTTGGTATGATAACGAGGCGGGATACTCTGCTCGTACGGCAGATCTTATTACGAGAATTGGTTAATAACCATTTTCATTGACCGTTGTAAAAAAGAGCGGCTGCGCACATCCCTTTTGGATATGCGAGAGCCGCTCTTTTAGTTTTAGATAGTATTGGAAGTTTACAGCCAGTTTATGGCGGCATCCCGGTCTTTTAAGGGGCCCGTATTTCAATCTAGCCCTAAGTTACTGTTGGCGCTTAATAGCAAAACCTGATACTTCTATCTCCGTGATTGAGATCTCATAATGCGGTCGCGTATTATAGGAGGCATCAAATCGAATTAAGGCGTCAGCGCCCATGTTGCTAGCCTTGCTATACATACTGTCAATAGCGGTCTGCATATCAAGTTTTTCAACATACCAGACCGACCCATCGACAGCATTTACGCGATAAAAATCATTCATGCTTTTATTGGCTGGTATGCCTTGAGGTTCAACAACCTGGGGCGTAAAGGTTAAATTTAACAATCCTATAGAATTATAATCTTGGTTGTACCCTTCCGGTGTGAATAGAAACCCTTGCTGGGTATAATCGGTGAAATCATATCCATATAAAACTCTTGATCCTGGCAATGGTTTCATTGCCGAACATCCCGTAACTAGTAGTAGTGCAATAATAATAGCCTTTCTCATGACAACTGTTTTTGGTTAAGATGAAACTCAAAATAAAAAAATAGTTATGGGCATCAACTACCATTGCATAGAATTACTTATTTGTTTTAAGGGGCAGGTTTTTTGTAGGTTGGTGCAATTACGGATTAAATGTCTGTGTTAATTTAGCGTAGTTTAAGCAACATTTTGTAAGACTAGAACAAACTATGAACAACCAAGTTTTAAAAAAGATACACGGGCTCATAAACATTCCGGTAATCCCGAAAAAATATCGGGGCGTGGCGCAGCCCGGTTAGCGCGCGTCGTTCGGGACGACGAGGTCACCGGTTCAAATCCGGTCGCCCCGACTCAGGATCAGGCTAAGAGTCTGACTTTTATTTTTAATAATTCGAGTGATTATGATTGATTGGAAGCAAGTAAACGAATACGCCGGAAAGGGTAATCCCAAACCGCCGCGAAGAGTAGAAAAATCGGAGGAAGAGTGGAGGCAGCAACTTTCTGATGAAGAATTCTACGTAACGCGTAAACACGGCACGGAGCGCCCGGGCACCGGAGAATACTGTGAATCCCACGAGCCGGGGTTATATGCGTGCATCTGTTGCGGAACAAAGCTATTTGATTCCACAGGAAAATTTGAATCTTCGTCGGGCTGGCCCAGCTTTACCGAGCCGGTGCAAGAGAATGTTATTCGCTATGAAGAAGATCACAGCCATGGCATGCATAGAATAGAAGTGTTGTGCAATGTTTGTGATGCACATCTCGGTCACGTATTTCCGGATGGTCCGCAACCCACGGGATTGCGATATTGCGTAAATTCGGCCTCTCTTACCTTACAAGAGGAGTCTGAGCAGGATTTATGAGTTGATTTCGTAGCTATGAGTAATTTCTGACCCTTTTTCCAATGCTTTGGAAACCGAGCAGTATTTATCAATCGAAAGGTTAATGGCACGCTCTACTTTTTTAGGTTCTAAGTCACCCGTAAAGATGAAATTCAGGTGAATGGTATCGAACTCTGAGTAGTTGTCTTTTTTACGCTTATCACCGTTGACCACCACTTTCAGATCTCGTAAATCTTGTTTTTGCTTTTCCAGGATTCCTACAATATCGATAGCGCTGCAGCCTCCGATTCCTGCCAATAAAAGTTGCAGGGGACTTAGCCCGCCTTCTAGTCCGCCGATAGTCGTAGAGCCATCCATGCGAATTTTTCCACCCTCCTCATTTTGGGCTTCCATGTGCATGTCCTGGATGTGATCAATGGTAATTCTCATAATAGTTGTTGATTCAATCTTATCTTTTTAAGTGAGGCCAAAAGTACAAAAAGGAAAAAACTTGGCAAAGCATATCATTCTTGCATTCATTGAGAGTTATGTTAAATTTCAGCAAGCAAGTTTGAGCAGGGGACAATATATCAAAAAGAAAAAGGGATTTGTTATGAGAACAGCAGTTTTAGCTCTATTAGTAAGTATGATGTGTGTTGGCTTTGGCTGTCAGCAAGAAGAGCGGGATACCGATATTCAAACAATTGATTATTCTCTCTCCGCGGATCAAACGCACAGCCGGTGGAGCAGTACTATCGAGCCGTTGATCACGGTCGAATCCGGGGCGGTAATTGAGGTTGCTACCGAGGAAGCGTCCGATCAACAACTTACACCCGAATCTACGGTGGAGGATCTCGGGAATTTGAGCTTTGACCCCATCCATCCGCTTACGGGTCCTGTATATGTGGAGAATGCCGAGCCCGGAGATATTCTGAAAGTAAAGCTCCATGAAATCGAGTTGGGCAGCTGGGGATGGACAGCTATTGTACCGGGATTTGGTTTTCTGGCGGATGAGTTTGACGAGCCCTATCTGAAGACTTTTGAGTTTGATGAAAATTCAAATACCGCAACTTTTTCGGATGATATAGAAATTCCTCTTGAACCCTTTCCGGGTGTGATAGGCGTGGCACCTGCGACGGACTCCATGCTTTCGACTATCCCACCTCGTGCTAATGGCGGCAACATGGATGATCCTCACATGACAGAAGGAACGACCGTCTATTTTCCGGTTTTTGTGGAGGGTGCACTTTTTTCTATTGGGGATACTCATGCTGCTCAGGGTCTCGGGGAAGTATGCGGAACGGCTATCGAGGCGCCAATGAGAATCGTGTATGAAGTGGAGGTCATCAAGGGAGATCGTAAAATCCAAGAGCCGCAGTATGAGACGGATGATTACTACGCGGTTACCGGTTTCGGTACAACAATTGACGAAGCGACAAAGAAGGCAACGAAATATATGATTGATTATTTGGTTGAAGAGCATGGCATGAGTCGCAATGATGCTTATGCGCTCTGCTCACTGGCAGGGGATCTTAAAATTGCTGAGGTCGTGGATGTCCCTCACATGTTGGTGACGATGCACATGTCGAAAGAAGTTTTGGGGATGGATTAAGGTTAGCGGGTATGTTTCAACCTGTTAGCTGGAACTATTCTTGCAGATAGCGGTCATTATTAATGGAGGGGTAATATTCATGTACAACTTCAGAGGGAGTTATGGTCGCGTTGTTCATCCTCTTGTCTGCAATTGCTGTATCTTTCTTTATAAACCAGATTGCCACAAAAGCACTTATGCTTACGGGCCTTTCACGGGATGTAGCCGAATTTCAGGCCAGATCTATTGTCACGGGTACAGGATTTACCACTGACGAAGCCGAAAACATTGTAAATCATCCTGGCCGTCGCCGACTTGTCATGCCTCTTATGATTATCCAAAATGCAGGTCTGGTAACAGTTATTTCCACATTTGTATTATCATTTGTAAATACGGAATCAACTGCAATTGCTGTACAGCGAGGGCTGATCCTAATAGGAGGAATCGCAGCTTTGTTATACCTGTCTCAGAACAAGTGGGTAGAATATCAACTGGAAAAACTGATTGATTGGTTGCTGAACAAATATACAGATCTCAAGGTTGTGGATATCCATACCTTACTTAATTTTCAGGAAGGCTATACCGTCAGCCGGTTTACTGTAGAAGAAAATTCGTGGCTTACGGGTAAACCTTTAGAAGAGCTGGATCTGAAGGAAGAAGGAATTTTAGTCCTAACTATTGTAAGAGAGGATGATACAGTTGTATGTGCCCCTATGGGAGGGGAGAAACTGTCCGCGGGAGATGAACTGTCGGTTTTTGGTCATGAAGACGGTATAAGTGAACTTAAATATCGCCTGAACGATAAAGTTGGGGAAAAAGCACATGAGGATGCCAAGCGGGAACACCAAACGAGAAATACTTAATAAGCTATATTCCTAAACTGAACTAAAATCTATTTGTGGGAGTGCCTTTTCTCCAATTCCGCAGTAATATCAGCCAGTGATATGTCACGTTCAGCTAGTAGCACCATAAGGTGGAATACCAAATCCGATGTTTCTTCAATAAGCTTTCCTTGGTTCGCATTTTTAGCCTCGATTACTGTTTCAACAGCTTCTTCACCTACTTTTTGGGCAATCTGATCTATCCCCTTTTCAAAAAGAGAGGTAGTGTAAGATCCGTCCGGCATCTCTTTTTTGCGATCGCCAATTAGCTGTTCCAGATCGTTGAGAAAGCTCAAACTGTTTCTGGGTTGAAATGTTTTTTCGTGAAAGCATGATTCTTCTCCGGTGTGACAGGTAGGACCGTGAGGCTTCGCTAAAATTAGGAGGGTATCGTCATCACAATCCTTTTGGATATCCACAACATCCAAGAAATTGCCGGAGGTTTCTCCTTTAGTCCAAAGGCGCTCTTTGCTTCGGCTGTAGAAGGTAACTCGTTCTGTTTCAAGCGTTTTTTCAAGTGCTTCTTTATTCATATAGCCAAGCATCAGAACCTGAAAATTATCGGCATCCTGAATAATTGCTGGGATAAGTCCGTCGCCTTTCTGAAAGTCTAAATTATCGATATTCATCAATAGTAAAGGTAGATGTTAGAAGTAACAGGTTTAGATAGATCAGGATGATTGCAGTTCTTGACGAACAGCAATTCCCGCCTCCGCCAAAGCCGTTTTTAGTGACCGAATCGAAATTTCTCCAAAGTGGAAGATGCTGGCAGCCAAAACAGCATCGGCTCCTCCTTTATTAATAGCTTCAACACAATGCTGCCGGTTGCCGGCCCCGCCGCTGGCAATAACCGGGATGGTTATGAACTCATTTATTTTTGAAAGTAGTTCCAGATCGAACCCTTCTTTGGTGCCGTCGCGATCCATGCTGGTTAACAGAATTTCGCCGGCACCACGTTGCTCAACCTCTTTAATCCAGCTGAGGGCATTTTTTCCGGTATTTTTGGAACCGCCCGATATAAATACTTTCCACTGTCCGTCGATGCGTTTCGCATCCACCGCAGCCACAATACACTGAGATCCGAACTGTTCGGCAGCTTTATTAATCAGATCCGGATTGCGAACAATGGCACTGTTCAGGGATACTTTGTCGGCCCCGGCATGCAATAGGTCGGCTATCTGTTCGGTGCTGCTGATGCCCCCGCCCACGGTAAACGGGATATCGATTTTCATCGCTATCTTTTTCACCAGATGGATCAGCGTTTTTCGTTTCTCTTTTGTAGCGCTGATATCCAGAAAAACGAGTTCATCGGCGCCTTCATCCGAATAGCGGCGCGCCAACTCTACAGGATCGCCGGCATCACGCAGACCTTTAAAATTTATGCCCTTTACCGTTCTGCCGTCTTTGATATCCAAACAGGGAATGATACGTTTTGCTACCATCTGATCATTTTATCTTTTAATCTTCTAGCGGGTTAATATAAATAATCTAACAGTCGCAGATTAGTTATCATTTCTGACTTCGTCTCTAAACTGTACCAAGATAGAGTGGGAACATTTTATTTTAACTTGATATATATATCTTTGAATATTCATTATTAAGAGGGGGAGGGGTTATGAAAAAAGTAGTTGGGTGTATTATCATTTTCTTAGGTTGTTTATCAGTACAGGCAAATGCTCAGGATGGTTTTTTTTCTGATGCTCAGTCAGTGGATCCCGGACAATTTTCGTTTGGAATTCAGCCGATCATTTATACCCAGCTCAACAACGACGAGTTTATGGCGCTGTTTCGGGCCAGATACGAATTCCCATCGGGATTAAATATTCATGGGAAAATAGGGTTACTGAAAGAGGACACATATTTTGGTGGACATGCCACCTATCCTTTGGCGGCCGAACCTGACCATCCTATTTCTGTGGCTGCTGTAGTAGGTATTTATCATTTTGGAGAATTAGGATTAAAGTTAGGCAGCATTTTGAGCAAACAGGTCGGAGATTTCAGTATCTATAGCGGTCTCACCTTTGAGCCTCTGTTTACAAGTCCCGAGTTACTGCCGCTGCTGCTTCCCGTTGGCGTTGAAATCCCGCTTGGTAATGATCAGACTGATTTTTTATTTGAGGTCGATATTGGTCTGAACGAAGATTCTGAGCTCTACGAAGCCTTTCATTTTGGGATTAATGTTTACTTTAATGAACGATGATGCGTTCGCATTTCTTCGAGCGTGATTTGTCTTTCGTAGTAAGCTCGGCCTACAACTACTCCGTAAAGATCTTGTCCGTCCAATTTTTTAAGGTCTGATTTTGATGCTACTCCGCCTGATGCAATGAAATCAAGTTCGGGAAATTGTGTAGCAAGCTCATCATAAAGATTAAAATTTGGTCCTTCTAAGGTTCCATCTTTTGAAATGTCGGTACAGAGTACGGTAGAAAGTCCGCGGCTTATCATTGGTGCCAGAAATTCTTCCAGCGACTGATCTGATGTTTCGAGCCAGCCCGCATAGGCAACTTTGCCATTTTTGAGATCCATCCCGAGGATAGCTCTGTCGCCATAATCATCTAATACTTTTAGCCATTCTTCCTGATTTTTAACGGCCATCGAGCTGCAGATAATATTTGACAGGCCGTGCTCCAGCAGCATAGAAGCATCATCGTAGCTGCGAATTCCGCCGCCGGTCTGCACCGATATATCCAGCTCGCGAATAATACGCTTGATCTGTTTAAGGTTTACAAACTTGCCTTCTTTGGCTCCATTCAGATCCACAATATGAATATGGTCAAAGCCCGCTTCCTTAAATTGTTGGGCTTCTTCCAGGGGATTACCATTATAAACCGTAGCATTCTGGTAATCACCTTTGTGAAGACGGACGACATTTCCATCTAATAGATCAATAGCGGGTATTACTAGCATTAATAGGGATTTTTTTGAAAAAATTATTCTTCATTCGCCAGGCGGAGGAAATTTTGAATCAACACAG
>CAZYOD010000133.1:0-6953 GCA_964648635.1 uncultured Balneolaceae bacterium
ATAAATAGAACCTGGCTCCGATTCCGCCCCCGACATCAAAATCTGTGGATGGCGCAAGGTTTAGAATGGGTGCTACTTCTAAAAATAGACCAATTGGAGCATCTTCGAACAAGTAGTTGATTCCCACGGGAACTCGCGCTCCGATTATAGCATCGTTTTCTGCCAGAACTACCCGCCCACCGATACCGTAATAAAGTGGCAAGGTACCGGAGTCTGTATCATCGAAAACCTCATAATTATGCCAGAGATAATCTGCATGAAGATTAACCGCATCATAAGGGCCGAAAGACCAAGCTACTCCAACGTCAAAAGCGTTGCCGCCTCCGGTCCAGGATTTAAGGCTCAACCCGGTAGGTTCACCTACTATAAATCCAATACCCAAACCTTTGTCGGCATCTTGGGCTTGAGTTAGTGAAGTGAATGATACCGTAATAAAAGCTGTAAGTAATATTGCTGTTAATAATTTTTTCATAATTTTGAGTTTATTCGAAATTATTTAAAAAAGGTTTCCAACGGGTTTTATTAAATAGGAATATTTTTAAAAAGTTCCATAAGGCTTTGGGAATGGGTGCCCACAGGATATATTCATATAAAACAGAATAATCATTACTGAATAAAAAACTATGGAAAACACGTATTACAATCCTAAAGACTTAAAAAAATTCGAAGACGTGGAAGAGTTTGGTCCGGAACTCGCTGAAAAATTCTTCGAATATTACGGATCGGTATTTGAAGAAGGAGCACTGACTGCCCGTGAGAAATCATTGATTGCCCTGGCTGTCGCTCATGCTTTACAATGTCCCTATTGTATTGATGCTTATACTACTGACGGCCTTGAAAAGGGGGCCACTGAAGAGCAGATGATGGAGGCTGTTCATGTGGCGTCGGCTATCCGTGGCGGATCTTCCTTGGTACACGGTGTGCAGATGATGAACAAAGTGAAAAGTTTAAGCATGTAATCAGTGATTATGATTAAGTCCTTAAAGACACAGAACCATCAGCTTGCTGATCCGGCTTACCAACTCGAAGTTTTAAATAATTTTTCTGAGTCACTTCGCAGCCAACCTAAATTCTCGGAGAAACTGAAAGAGATTAATCTATTTCCGCTGAAACCAACCGGGATAGAGATTTTTCAGATGAACGTGGGTTATATGTGTAATATGACCTGCAAGCACTGCCACGTGGATGCCGGCCCGGATCGGGATGAGGTAATGGACAAAGAAACTTTTGAGCAGTGCCTGAAGGCCTTAGAACATTCCGATGTGCAAACGGTAGATTTAACGGGCGGTGCTCCTGAGATGAATCCGCATTTTCGTTGGTTTGTGAAGAAAGCGTCAAAGCTCGGCAAGCATATTCTTGTGAGATCCAACCTCACAATTTTAACGACGGCACCTAAATACCAAGAACTTCCCGGCTTTTTTGCCGAGCATGGTATAGAAGTGACATGTTCCCTGCCCTTTTATAATAAATCACGAACGGATCGCCAGCGAGGCGAAGGGACGTATGATAAATCCATTGAAGCCCTTAAAAAATTAAATGAAGTCGGATACGGAAAAAAGAATACCGGTCTGGAACTGAATTTGGTTTATAATCCAGTAGGAGCCTTTTTACCCGCTAGCCAAGAAACAATGGAGAGAGATTTTAAGCAGCAGCTGAACCGTAAACATGGAATTACATTTAATAACTTGTTTACGATAACAAATCTGCCGATCAGTCGCTTTCTCAACTTTTTGTTACAGTCGGGGAACCTTGAGGAGTATATGGATCGGCTGATTACAGCTTTTAATCCCGCTGCAGCGAAAGGGGTAATGTGTCGCGATACCATTTCGATTGGATGGGACGGAACACTCTATGATTGCGACTTCAACCAGATGCTGGAGATGCCTGTGGATGATAATGCGCCGGAGCATATCAGTGAATGGAATGAACTGAAGCTGAATAACCGGCAAATAAAAATTAATCAGCACTGTTATGGCTGTACAGCCGGTGCGGGCAGCAGCTGTGGTGGCGCAACTGTGTAGTATATAAGAAAGCTATGAGATAGTATGTCAGATTCGATGGAAAAAGTACTGATGATTTTCGTAAAAAATCCAGAAAAGGGACGGGTGAAAACGAGACTGGCCGAGTCGGTTGGCAATGCAAAGGCTCTGGAGATTTACCGGCATTTACTAAAGGTAACGAAATCAATAGCCGGCGGATTTCCTTATGATCGTCAGGTATGGTATTCAAACTTCATTGAAGATGATGACATCTGGGAACAAGAAAAATTTTACAAACGTCTGCAGTCGGGCGAAGATCTGGGCGATCGGATGAAAACCGCTTTTCAGCGGGCTTTTGCCGAAGGTTATGATAGGGTCGTAATTATTGGCAGTGACTGTGCGGCCTTGACGGAAGCAATTATTGGAAAAGCCTTTAAGATGTTAGAAGAGACAGAACTTGTTATCGGTCCCTCAAAAGACGGCGGATATTATTTGCTGGGGATGTCGAATTTTTATCCCGGTCTTTTTGATGATAAAGCCTGGAGCACGTCGGAAGTCTTGAAACAGACCCTGGATCAGGCAAAAAGTATGGATCTTTCTTTCGAACTGCTGCCCGAACTCAATGATATCGATACCATTGAGGATTTAGAGGCTTCTGATATTGAAATAACGTTGTAAATTTTCCTTTAGAGAAGCATTTTTTAAGCACAAGACTCCCAATCCGATGAATTTAAGCGTAATCATACCTTCCTATAACGAGGCCGATGTCATTGCCAAGACTATTAATGAGGCAAAAAAAAGAGCCGGTAAATCTGTTGCCGAAATTATAGTTGTAGATGGAGGAAGCACGGATAATACTATAGTACGAGCAGAAGCTGCCGGGGCAACGGTAATCTCATCCCCCAAAAAAGGCCGTGCTGCCCAAATGAACTACGGGGCAGAATACGCTGAGAATGATATCTTGTATTTCTTACATGCCGATAGCATTCCACCGGTAAATTTTGATCAAGAGGTGATTGGTGCAGTGTCTAAAGGATTTAAAGCAGGGTGCTTTCAGCTGACGTTTGACGAAAATCATCCCCTGCTTGATTTCTATGCTTGGTTCACACGCTTTGATGTTGATGCCTTTCGATTTGGGGATCAGAGCTTGTTTGTGTTAGACGAAGTTTTTTCTGCAATTGGAGGATTTCGGGAAGATCATATTGTGATGGAGGATAATGAGATCGTCCGTCGTATAAAACGAATTTACTCCTTTGCTGTATTAGAGTATACAGTAGAAACATCTGCACGAACCTATCTTGATGTAGGGGTTTTAAAATTACAGTTGGTTTTTGCCCTTATTTACACACTCTATTTTTTGGGAATCGATCAACAAAAGCTTGTGCAAGTTCGCAGAGATGCGATTTCGGGTAAAAAATGAACCCCCAATAAAGTTCACTGTATGATAGCATTAGTTTATATATGCTTTAATTCTCAATGATTTAAAAGAGAGGTTCTATAAGTCATTGATGTTTTATATATTCAACCCAAAATAAACAGCGGCCAAACAGGGCTAGACATTTGGTTGTTGGCTTTTTACTAGCTTAACATATCATCGCCTGTCAAAAGGGCATGTTAAAACTAATCTAAACGAACATATCTATCGATTATGAAACGTTACGCAGCAGCATTATTGATATTTTTGCTACTGCCACTTATTGGATACAGTCAAGGTGTTACGACTTCTTCCATGAAGGGGACAGTAGTAGATGAGAATGGGGAAAGATTGCCCGGAGCTAACGTGTTAGTAACACATATGCCTTCCGGATCAGAATATGGGGCAGCTACCAATGCCAATGGGGCGTTTAATATTCGCAACATGAGGTCTGGTGGTCCTTACAGAATTAAAGTTACCTTTGTGGGTTACGATACATATGTAAGCGAAGGAACTGAACTTCAGCTGGGAGAAACGGAAACCGTGGAGATACAGCTGCAAGAAGGTTCTGCTGAGCTGGGTGAAGTTGAGGTTGTTGCCGCCGGCGGTGTATTTGACAAGACCAAAACAGGAGTAGGGAAAAATGTTTCTACCGAGGAAATTGACGGCGCACCTTCAGTAGGTAATTCACTGGCTGACTATACACGTCTAAATCCACAAGCCTATGTAGTAAATAGTGATGACGACGGTGCTGCTATTTCTATAGCCGGTCAAAACAACAGGTTTAACTCTATTTTTATTGATGGAGCTGTAAATAATGATGTTTTTGGACTGTCGGCCCAAGGTACGAATGGTGGACAGACTGGAGCTTCTCCTATCAGTATGGATGCAATTGAGCAATTTCAGATCAATAGTTCTCCATTCGATGTCACACAAGGTGGTTTCACCGGTGGAGCAATTAATGCTATAACACGGAGTGGGTCAAACCAATTCGAAGGTTCGTTTTATTATCAAAACAGAAATGAGAGTCTGGCCGGTAAAACTCCTATTGCTCTGGCAAATTTTAACAATACAGAGCGGGAAGCATTTTCGGAATTTAGTAATAACCGATTCGGATTTAGGCTCGGTGGTCCTATTATTGAGAATAAGTTATTTTTCTTTGCAAACTTAGAGCTTTTACGATCCCAGTCACCACAGCCATTTCTTGGAATAAACAATTACCAGGGTGATGCCAGTATTAGTAAACTCGAGGAAATTCGCTCGACGTTACAGAATGAATTTGACTATGATGCGGGTACCTTTCGAGATAAGAACAGTACACTCGATAGCGACAAAGCATTGTTTAAATTGAATTGGAACATCAGCCAGAATCATAAATTGATGCTCCGTCATAGTTACACCGCCTCTGATAATATTGACAGGTACCAGAGTGGGGTAGGCACAATCAACTACCAAAATAATAGTGAAGTATTTCCGAATACCACGAACTCTACAGCCTTTGAGTTAACAAGTTCCTTTGGTAATAACATGGCTAACAAACTTGTTGTTGGTTATACAGATGTGCTTGATGACAGGGATTATGCCGGAGATCCATTTCCAACGGTTACAATATTTGATGGTGATGGTGAGATTAGCCTTGGAAATGAGCCGTTTTCGACATCAAACCTGTTGGATCAACAGATTCTGACTGTGACAAATGACTTCAATATTTTTGCCGGCGATCATACCATAACCATTGGTACACACAATGAATTCTATGACATGGCCAACCAGTTTATTCCTTTTAATAATGGTTGGTACTTTTATGGTAGTCCAGATGATTTCCTGCAATCTGTTCGAGCGGTTAATGATCCCAATATTAGTCCTGCAACTCCGGCACTTTACTTGCGGGGTGTATCACTTGTAGGTGGCCAAAATACTATTGGTGACGAGGCTCAAAATATAGGAGCATTTAAAGCATATCAGCTTGGTTTTTACGTTCAGGATGAATGGCAAGTCAATGATCAGTTTCGGTTGACGGGCGGTCTTCGGTTTGATGTGCCAAAAATAACTACTGATCCACGATATGCCGATGATGTGTTCTCTACTACGATTCCGGATCTGCAATCTGCAGGAAAAGATTTGGAAGGTGCTCGTCCCGGCGAAACACCGGCAGCTCAACTTTATGTTTCTCCAAGAGCTGGTTTTAATTGGGATGTAGATGGTGAAGGCAATACCCAAGTTCGGGGTGGAGCCGGTGTATTCCTTGGCCGCGTGCCCTTTGTCTGGCCCGGAGGAACGTTCCTGAATAATGGTGCGAATACAGGGATAATCGTAGGTGGTCCTTGGTCAGGACAGGATATACCATTCCGTCCAGATCCGGAAAATGGATTAACGTTGGAAGATTTCGGTCGATCGCCGGATCAGGTTATTCCAAGTGGCCGTTTAGAGATATTTGCCGAGGATTTTAAATATCCAACGGTATTTCGAACAAGTATTGGAGTGGATCAGCGTCTGCCGTATGATATCGTTGGTACATTTGAGATCCAATACACCAACACGATGAATAACATTCTCGTCGAGAACGTAAACCTGAAGCAACAGAACGCAACGCTGGACGGTCCGGATAACCGACCGTTTTATAACTATAGCGGTTCTGATCGGTTTATCGATTCAAGATATAGTAATATACATGTGGTGAAAAACACCAGTGACGGTCATGCCTATGATTTCACGGCTCAGCTGCGTAAGAATTTCAACAAAAATTTCAGCGCTAATGTAGCCTGGACTTATGGTGATTCCTATGTAGTTAACGAGGGAACTTCTTCACAGATTAATTCTCTCTGGCAATATCAAGAGCATGTGAATGGAGCGAATAATCTGGATTTATCCCGTTCTGATTTCTCCATGGGTCACCGTGTTACGGCTTCGTTAAACTATCGCAAGGAGTTTTTCAATAACCTGGCGACATCTGTTTCTATTTTTTACGAAGGAACCTCTGGTCGTCCGATGTCGTA
Organism: uncultured Balneolaceae bacterium; assembly: GCA_964648635.1. GTDB lineage: Bacteria > Bacteroidota > Rhodothermia > Balneolales > Balneolaceae > Fodinibius. The sequence continues at coordinate 6,390 of CAZYOD010000133.1, forward strand.
TGTCATTGATGGAAGTGAGTTCATGATTAACGAAAACGGTGCAGATGCATCACTGATTTATATTCCAGAAGATGCGTCCAATTTATCATGGGCAGGAAGTCCGGCTGAGCAACAGGCACAGGCTGAAGCCTTTGACCAGTTTATTGAAAGTAGCGACTATTTAAGTAGTCGTCGTGGTCAATATGCGGAACGAAATGCTTCGAGAACTCCCTTCGAGTCTATCATTGATTTGAAGATTAAGCAGGAGTTGTTTGCGGATCTTATGAATCGTGAACAAAAGCTCGAGTTTACGCTCGATATCTTCAACTTTACCTCACTACTTGGAGATCTGTTTGATAAGTCATGGGGTACTCGGTATAGCATTGGAGCTAATAGCTACGATCCCATTGAGTTTACCGAGTTTGAAGATCCTGATAATGGAAACTATACTCCTGTTTACAGCTTGAATTATAATTCCGATCAAGTTGAAACTGTAGATGACATGTACCAGCAAAATGTACATGATTTTGGAACCTATGGTTCGCGCTGGTTAATGCAATTTGGCGTTCGTTACACTTTCTAACG
>CAZYOD010000134.1:0-6940 GCA_964648635.1 uncultured Balneolaceae bacterium
CGGATCGCTGGGCGATGCCTGCACGATATACCAGTTGCGGGCCAGCTCCATCACATTGTGATACCAGTTAATGTGTGATTCCAGGATTTCGCCGCTTCGCGGATCATTAATATGAGGCCCGGATGCATTGGGGATACTCGAAGCCTTATACACGATGGCAGAATATCGGGCGTCCATCAGGCTCCAGCTCGAATCTTCTTCGGCCGTAGGAGCTTCTTTAGCTACGATGGCATTTTTAAAACCCGCTTTTTCGAAGGCTTCTTGCCAGGCAGTAACGCCCTGTTTTAAATACGGTACCCATTTGTCCGGCGTAGCGGGGTCAATATAATAGACAATCGGTTTTTTAGGTTCTACCAGTTCTCCGCGTTTGTATTTTTCAACATCTTCCTCTTTGGGTTCCAGATTCCAGCGCGTAACCATATAAGTATCCTTAACGCCTTCCGAGCTGTCATAATCGGTATGGCCGGTGGCAAAATATCCCACTCGTTCATCGTAGAAACGCGGAGTCATAGGCTCTCTGGGAAGTAAAAATATTGAGCTGTTGATTTCCAGCGTACTTACTTCGGTACTTGCTGGTACGCCTTGCGAAGGTTCCATTTGCGGAACGCCCACGGAACTCCCGCTGGAGATACGACTATACGTACGAACCGTTTTAATCTCGGTATTTTCAGGGAAAGAGTTGATTCCCTTCACATACGACCGGTCTTTACTTAGCTTGGAGAGTTGCATCTCTTTTTTAGCTTCTTTTCCAAATGCAAACAGCCGCTCATTTTCAATCAGCAGTTCAGACATTTCTACAACCACTGATGAAGAATCTTTGCCTACGGCTTCAATATCCAATGCGTTGATGATGGGCTGAGTATTGGAATTTTGCACCGCCTGATACATCGAGCTCGTCGAGTCGGGAATGACAGAATATGAGATAGCTCGAATAAAGAGTTTTTGATTAGGTCCTTTTTCAAGCCGGATCAGTGTTTTGTTGATGCGGTCGCCGCCATATCCCAGCATGCTGCTCCCAGAACCGCGGTCGTCGGGTTGATTGTCTGCCGGGGCCTTAGACAGTCGGTTTACGACAAGAAGATCTCTTCCCAACAGGGAGTCAGGGATCTCAAAAAAGACTTTTTCATCCACATTGTGGACAGTAAACAGCCCTTCTGTGGTTTTGGCATCTTCGGGGATAACCTTGTCATAAGGTTTAAAGGGAGTGTCTTTTTTGGGCGGTTCTTTTTTGGTAGTTTTGTAGGTGTTAGCTGGCTCCTCAGAGCCTATAATTCCTTCCACGGCTGCACAGCCTCCCAACAGTCCAATTAAAAGTATAGCCGGTAATAGTTTAGTAATATCTGATATCCTGAATCCTAAAGTCATAATAAATTGGTCAAATCCAATTTTAGAGTTCTGTAGTTGATATTTCTGGAATGTCGGATCAGCACAAATAGCTGTCGCTTAGCGAAATAATGTTCGTGCTGATGCCCTTTGTGAGCATCAGCCCATACATCCCAACAGATTTTTGATAGAGGGGTTGAGTTACGGTAGCAATAAGAAAAAATGAGGGTAGCCACTGAAGTATCCAATGAGTTCGCGAGGGGTTTTCCTTGCTTTGTTGGATGCGGCTAAAGATCTCTTCGGCAGCCGGTTCTACTTTTAGTGGGAGGTCGTCAGTGCCTAGAAGCTGTTGCCAATCTTTTTTGATCTGCCTGCTTAAGAAATCCTGTCCTTCCGGAGTTTGAAACCATGTTAATATCTCCTCCAGCGCCTTATGTGTGCACTGATCTTTAAAATACCGTTCTGTAAGATGATGCATTTCCAAGTAATTCCATTCTGTTTTAACAATTTACTACAAATGGAATCATAAAAAGTATTACGTTACAAGTTGATTTTTTTTGACTTAGACGTAAAAAATGGAAATCCCCGTATATTTACTTATGCCTTAATGAATAATTAAAAGGGGAAAGGAAAAACGGGATTAACCGTTTGAATTGCGCTCAGCATGCTCAACTACATAGTGGCGAATAAATTTAGATGCTTTATAATATTGGGATTTTACTGTATGGATAGAGATATCCAAATAATCAGCCACTTCTTGATTGGTTAATCCATCCTCCACACGGAGGATAAAAACTTTTTTACGGGCCTCAGGAAGCTTGTTTACTGCTTCTTGGTATAGCTTTTGGTACTTTGAGAAAGGAATATTTTTGCCCGCCTGCTCATGGTCCTGATCCTTTTCATAAGCAAGCTTGATCTTTTTTTTAAGTTTCCTCTTGCGGGCACTGACCATATTCAGCACATGATTTTTAATAGAGGTGAAAAGAAACCCCGAAAGAGATCCTGACTTTTCCAGCTTATCCCTGTTATCCCATAGTTTTACAAAAATATCATGGACGGCATCATCGGCAAGATCTTTCGACCGCAGGTATTTTACGGCTACCGTATAAAGCTCTTTATGATATTTCAAATAAATTTGGCGAAATGCTTTTTCGTCACCCTCTTTTAGCCGCTGAATTAGTTTTTCGTCACCATTCTCCTTCGAAACCATGTGCTAAATAACCTCTACATCGTTGTAATAATATTTAAGGGGGAGAATCAATCAAATTCCAAAGCTTTCCTTTTTAAATTGTCTTGATATACGTGTCGTTAAGATTTTTATTATAGGGAGGTCCTCTTTGAGACGGTATTTTAATTACATTGCAGCTAGTAACTAGTTCTCCCGGGAGTCGAGAACGACTTTGATTTTAAAGTGTGATGGACAAAGGCAAGTTCCACAGAATCTGTAATCAGTCTGTCTGTTTAATGGAGATGGAAAAATAAAAGCACGTATGGAGAATATTAAAGTTATCGCTTTTGATGCGGATGATACCCTTTGGGAAAATGAACCGATCTATCAGGAAACCGAAAAACGGTGTAAGCAGGTTTTGGAGAACTACCTGGGACCGGACGAGCTGTCGGAAAAGCTGTACGAAACAGAAATGAAAAACCTCGATATTTTCGGCTACGGCATCAAAAGTTTTATTCTGTCACTGATCGAAACTTCTATCGAGCTTTCTGACAATAAGATCAGCGGTCAAGAGATTCAGCAGATTGTAAATCTTGGAAAAGATATGCTCGAGCACCCGGTGGAACTATTGCCGGGAGTGGAAGAAACGATAACAGGTCTGGAAGAAGAGTTTGCGTTAATGGTTATAACAAAGGGGGATCTGTTGGATCAGGAAAGCAAGTTCGCGCGATCGGGGCTCGATCCTCATTTTGATTACATTGAAATTGTCAGCGAAAAAAAGCCGGCTGCTTATTCCGAGATTCTAGACCACTATAAAATTGATGCTGCAGAATTTCTGATGGTGGGAAATTCGCTCAAGTCGGATATCTTGCCCGTCCGCGAGATTGGAGCGCATGCCGTACATATACCCTTTCACACTACTTGGGATCATGAAATTGTGGAGCTTGATCCATCAGAAAAAAACGGATACCACAAGCTGGATGATATTTCGTTGCTCCCGGACTTTCTGAATGGGCAGTAGAATTCTACTTAGTATTCTTAAAAAGATCGTTTTGTTCGCTCGGAACTTTTGGAGCGGTCAGATCGGTACCGATTGCATTGTTTAACTTTTGGATAAAGTACGCCGCCAGTTTAGGTGACTCTTCTTCTACATTCTGGTGCATAAAAAAGTAAATGTTTTGCAGCCCCTGCTCCTTCCACTTTTGAAGGCGATCAACCCAATCATCCAGCCGACTGTAATCGCTGGGATGGTTGGCGCCCACATACCGAATAAAAGCCTCGTTATTCGTCAGCCGCATATGCAGCAGGTCGCGTCGACCGGCGGTGTCCGTAATAATATTGGCCACATTATTTTCTTCCAGCAGTTGGTATAGTTCCTTAGCAACTGATTGGTCATTGTACCAATCGGTATGGCGAAATTCTACGGCCAGGGGAGCAGAACGCGGCCAGCTTTCTATAAATTCGGTAACTCGGTCAAAAAATTTGGGCTTAAAGTCATTGCGCAGCTGTAGAAAAATGGTGCCGCGTTTTTCCATGAAGTTCGAAATGCTTTGCAGAAATGAGCGTGTTTGGTCTTCAACCCCGGACAGCCATTTGCGGTGACTTATCTCCTGGTGCACTTTCGGGAAAAAGCGAAAATGTTGCGGCACTTTTTCATACCATCCCGAAATCTGTCTTGAGTTATAGCGGTAGAATGTGGCATTAAGTTCTACGGAATTAAATTGGGAACCATAATATTCCAGCTCATCATCTGTGCCCGGGGGATAAAAATCCTTCAGATCCCTTTTGCCCCATTTTGCACAGCCTACATATACCTTCATCTCTTCGGGGTTTCCGTTTTGCGAAATTACTCTTGATGTTTCCGGATGATCCTCAGGAAGCGTAAAATCAATCTCCCCCGGCTTCTCGACGCTGCCAAATTGCATAATAGTAGATAAGGTTAATAGGTTAACTCTTGATTATTTAAGTTAAGAAGGGAAACACACTTATGCTCACTTTTACCGACAATTATTGAAGCTAAAGTGCTACGGCATCTCTATTATATTTATCCCGATACTCAACGGGTGTCAAACCCGTAATCCGCCGAAACAGGTTGCGGAACGATTTGGTGTCGGAATAACCCACATCATACATTACCTCGCTGACATTTTTACGACTGGTTTCCAAATCTTTCTTGGCCGCTTCCACCTTTACGCGCTGCTTGTATTCAGTAACCGTGTTATGAGTCGCTTTCTTGAAACGCCGCTCCAGCGTGCGCCGGCTCAGCGCAAGTTTATCCGCCAGCTCACCCACATGAATTTTTTCCTGATAATTCTTCTCAATAAATTTCTGGGCCTGTATTACCTTTTGATCGTTGTGATCTTTTTGTCCCTCAAAAATTATAAATGCGGATTGGCTGTCCCGGTCGATATCAATTGAAAACGCTTTGGAGGCCGAAACGGCAATATCACGCCCGGCATATTTTTCGATCAGGTGTAAAATCAGATTGGTAAAAGCGTAAGCTCCGCCGCTGGTGTAGATACCATCTTCGTGAGTGATGATTTTTTCATCCACCAGGTCTATTTCGGGATATCGATTTCGAAAGTTATTGGCATGCATCCAGTGAGTGGCGCACTGCTTCCCATTAAGTAATCCGGTCTCGGCTAGAAAAAAAGCTCCGACACAGAAGCTGGCTAATTCTGCACCCTTTTTATAGTGCTCAATAATCCATGGGATGAAAGCTCGGTTATTATCCCTGGCATTATCAGGATCATCATGAATGGCCGGGATTATAATCAAGTCAGTGTCGGTTACCTCATCGATCAGGCAGTCGGTATTGACGGAGAATAATCCAGTAGATTGAGAGGTTTTCTTTTCGAGTCCTACCAGGTGCACATCAAAAACGGGATTTCTCTCTCTTTCGGCCAGCATCCCATTAACGGTGTTAAATATTTGATGAGCCCCTCCAATATTTACCACGCTTGTATGTCCGCGCGGTATAAGTATGGATAGATGTGTCATAGTAATAAATAGTTGAATGAGATTTTCGATCTGTCTCGAAATAGCAGTTTACGCAAGCCGATTGTCGCAATCAACCTGTTAGATTGCCGTATTTACCCTGCGCAGGATATGAGTAGAGACGTTATACTGCTCTAAAGTAAATGAACTATTTGCCGTTATGGAAAATTTACTCTTAGCTCAATTTGACCTACATCATCGGTTATATAATAATGTGCTGGCTGGCTTTACGGATGACGAAACTAATTGCCGGCTTCACGATAATGAAAATATCAATCACGTGAAGTATATCGCGGGACATCTGCTAAATTCGCAGTACGGATTAGCAAAAATTGTAGGAATGGAGCCCGAGGTGAAATGGAACGATCTCTTTGCTGTGATGGGAAAGTCAGAAGCGAAAGATGATTTCTCCTATCCGGACATTGAAGAAATCAAAGCCGAGTGGAACGAGATGTATGAGCAGGTCCGAGCGGGATTAAGCAAGCTTTCTGCCGAGGATTTAAGTAAAAAGGCACCGGCACCATTTGATAATATAGCTAACTCGGTTGGCGAATTGTGGACATTCATAAACCACCATACCTCTTATCATATCGGCCAAATCGGAATATTGCGCCGCGGCTTTGGTAAGGAGCCGATGAGCTACGAGTAATGCAGAACCCGAATCATGAATAGTATTGAAAAATGCCTGCAAATTATGATTACTAAGTCGCGACAAGTCAGTATCCCGGTAAAAGATTTAGATGAAGCAAGAGCATTCTACACCCAAAAATTGGGGTTTGTTGTCCGGACAGACGTAGAGTTTTCGCCGGGCTGGCGATATTTGACGGTAGCACCAACTGAGAATAGCGAAACAGTGCTTCAGCTTCAAAAAGTCGATGATCCTGAAAAACAATCACAAATTGGCAAATCCCCGGTTATGGCTCTCGTAATGTTTGTAACCGATGATATAGAGAAAGATTTCATAATTATGAAAGAGCGAGGCGTCTCATTCATGAATGAACCTCAGGAAGTGCCTGGTGGTAAAGGGGCCGGATTTGTAGATATCTACGGTAATAAATTCGACCTATTTCAGAAGATGGAAAATTAACCGGTTTAAAAGGAGGATGTATCATGTATAAAAGCACCAAAATTTTACCGGTTTTTCTGTCTCTAACATAGAGAAAGCCGAGGACGTTTACGGGGAAAGCTCGGCGTGGAGATCCGGAAACGTGCTGTCGGTACTGCAAGAAAAATGAAAAGCTTAGCTTCTGATTATGAGAACTGTCGGTGTTTTTAAAACAAATGTACAGAGACGGTCCAAGGCCAATGTAATTTTGGATGAGATACGTCAAAGTTTTCCGGAGAGTAATCCCACCTTTGATCTGGAAAATTGTGACAACGTACTGCGAGTAGAAAACTTGGTCGACACAGATTGCGAGAAAAAAGTGAAACACATTGTAAAAGAACAAGGAT
>CAZYOD010000135.1:0-6818 GCA_964648635.1 uncultured Balneolaceae bacterium
CCGTCGAATCCCTTGATGCCGCTGCCCGCCGAGGTTTTAGTCGGCGCCTGCGATACCGTATTCACGCGAATTCCTCGATCGGCCAAACGACTACCGTAATTTCGGGCAATGCTTTCAAGGAGTGCTTTCGCATCATTCATATCACTGTACTTCGAGAATATCCGCTGGGCACCTATATACGAGAGGGCTATAATACTGGCACCGTCATTCAGAAGATCCGCCTCGTCGGCATAGCGAATAACTTTATGCAGCGAAACGGCTGAAATATCCAACGTCTGTTGCACCCACTGGTAGTTTAACTCTTCATATCCTTTATTCTTTCGCACGTTAGGAGACATTCCAATGGCATGGAGCATAAAGTCAATTTTGCCGTGCTGCTCCTTCACGTTTTGCATCAGCTCTTCAATTTCATCTTCGTTGGTCACATCACAGGGAAAAACCTCGGCCCCTGTTATGTCGGAGAGCTCATCCAAATCCCCAAAACGAAGCGCTACCGGTGCATTGGAAAGCGAAAATTCAGCACCTTCCCGTTGGCAAGCTAACGCAATTCGCCAAGCAATGCTCCGATCGTCAAGCGCACCAAAAATCAATCCCTTTTTTCCTTTCAGTAAACCATAACCTTGTTGGTCAGCCATATATATATAACTATTTGATTTCTTAATATTCGTTAAATCCTGAGAGAAGATAACAAAACATAATAAAAAACTGCCATCCTAAAGAGATTCCGCAATCTTCTTTAGAATGGCAGCATCGGAGTTATCAATTTTGATAGTAGGTCTACCCTGATTATCGCTCTTCAATTTTGCCATTTTTATCCGAAATAACCACTTCTACCCTTCGGTTTTGCTGGCGGCCCGCTTCGGTATCATTAGACGCCACCGGGAAATCCTCTCCATAACCCCGAGTCTGAATTCTCGAGGAAGATACTCCTTGATTGATCAAAGCATCTCGCACGGCACTCGCTCTTTTTTCAGAAAGGTTTCGGTTATAATTCATCGAACCGATATTATCCGTGTAACCTTCAATCATCACCTTGCGTTCAGGATACTCTTTTAAGAATCGGGCAAGGTTATCAGCAGCACGCTGTCCTCCCGATTTTAAAGATGCTTTATCAAAATCGAAAAGCACATCCCCTAGTGTCAGAACCAAACCGCGTTCCGTCTGTTGAGCCTCCAGCTCGGTAATTCGTTTAGCCAGCTCCTCGGCCCGGCTTCGAGCACGCTTAGCTTCTTCTCGTTCTTTTTGAGCCTGCGACAAAGCATGTTCTGCCCTTTTTTCTGCGGCTAATGCCTCTGCTTTTCGTGCTTCTATTAATACCTGTTGTCGTTTAACCTCAGCACGATCCACCTCATCCTGCGCAGCATTTAATTCCGCCGTTTCCCGGGCAATCGCAACTTTTTGTTTGGAGATATAGGCATAATGATTTACCAATTCTTTATCGTCACCCGATTCCCACAACTGCTCTCCCTTTTCGAGCAATTCTTCCGCTTCTTTAAGAGCTACAGGAGCACGTTGGGCGGTCAGCGAATCGTTTTCAGCTTCTTTGTAATCGGATTGTGCTTTGGTGAGCAATGGGTTTTGTTCAGGAGGTCCACCACAATTAATGATAAGAATCGACAAAAAACTACAAACTAAAACTGATAAAAAACGCATAATACAATAGAGTTTATTGATTTCGTTGGATTTCTTCCTGGAGTATCCTGATGCTCTCTCTCAATTGGGTCACCGCATTCTGGGCTTTTCCCGAAAGTGCCTTTGCCTCGGCAAGCTCAGCATCTACTGCTGCCTGATCTGCGAGCAGGCGCGCTTTTTCATGCTTTCCGTCAGCAGAAAGCTCATTAGCACGAATCAGCTTTTTTTGGGCTTTTCTAATTTCGAGTGGAGCAAAATCTTCTGCCCCCACCTGTTCAGCCTGCTTTATGGCGGCTTCCGTAGCAGTTAATCTTTCGGTGGGCGGTTTTGTACTTGCACAAGCTCCTAATAACAGAAGCAAGCAGAAAATTAAGCCATACCTAATCCTTCGATTTACTGAGATAATCGTATCCATAATCAACCCTGCTATTTTTTCGCCGTATTTTTTTCCTGTAAATGACGATTAGTTATAGAGTTGCCCAGAGCTGTTTGTTCCGGAAGACCTATTTTCACAATACAATTAATCATTAACTCCGGAATGGTAGGGTTACGGCGAAAGTTAGAGTAAAAAAGAGAATACCAGAATGTAAGACCGAATAAAGCGGATGTATACTTTTATCGGCTGCTCCGGCTTCCATTATGACCACTGGAAAGGCCCTTTCTATCCTCAAGATCTTAGTCAAAAAGAGTGGCTCCCCCATTATGCCAAGTATTTTAAGACGGTTGAAATCAACAATTCTTTTTACCGTCTACCGAAGAAACAGACGCTAAAAAAATGGCATGAGCAAACGCCGGGAAACTTCCGCTTTACGATGAAAGGGAGTCAATATATCACGCACCGTAAAAAACTTGTTGATGATGATAACCTGCGTTCGGGCTTGAATAATTTTTATAATACCGTAGAGGTTTTGGGCGGAAAATTGGGATGTATTCTCTGGCAGCTGCCGGGAAACCTGCACCGCAACGACAAAAAACTGGATACTTTTTGTTCACGGCTAAGCACTGACTTTAAAAATGTAATGGAATTCAGGCATAGGTCTTGGTTTGCTGAACCGATCATGGGAATTCTTTCTAAACACCAGGTAAGCTACTGTATTATATCCGCACCCGATGATCTTCCTGAGGATATGCATATCACAACAGATACCGGATATATGCGGTTTCACGGCAAGAGCCAATGGTATAATTATAATTACTCCGATGATGAGCTTCAGGATTGGAGCATAAAAATTAAAAAAATGTCAGCTCCTCGTATTTATATTTATTTCAACAATGATGCGGAGACCAATGCCGTTAAGAATGCCCGGTACTTACAAGAGCTGTTGAATGAGTAAAAAAGGCGGAACTTACACAGTGAAATTATCTCTATATATACTGTTGATAATAGCGTCTGTTGTCCTTATTTTGCGAAACTTTGTTCCGAAGCTATATTCGGGAATATTTAAAACAAGAAAGCGATAGCCATAAAAGATGTTTCAAGATCTCTCATCAAAACTAGATAGCGCCTTTCAGAAGCTGAAGGGCGAATCTAAGATTACCGACGTCAACATTGCGGAGACGGTGAGAGAAATACGTCGCGCTTTGCTCGATGCTGATGTGAATTATGAAGTTGCAAAAAAGTTCACGAACAAGGTTAAAGATCGGGCGATGGGCGAAGATGTGTTGACAGCCGTCAATCCCGGTCAGCAGTTCACTAAGATCGTACATGACGAACTGACCGGCATTCTTGGCCAGGAGCGTGTTGATATTTCCGTTGCACATACGCCTCCGACCGTAATTCTGGTTGCAGGCCTTCAAGGTTCCGGTAAGACGACATTCAGTGCCAAGCTGGCTCGCTACCTGAAACAGGAAAACAATCGCAGTCCGATTTTAGCAGCGGCCGACGTTTACCGTCCGGCAGCTATTGATCAGCTGAAAACACTGGCTGACTCTATTGATGTGCCGGTGTATTCCATCAATCAGAAAGATGCCGTTCGCGTGGCCAAAGAAGCGGTAAACATGGCCAAGAGTCTGGCGCTCGATACCGTGATTATTGATACGGCCGGGCGCATGCACGTGGATGAGGCAATGATGGACGAAGTGGCTGAAATCAAAGAAGCCGTTCAGCCGGATGAAACGCTGTTCATCGTTGATTCCATGACGGGACAAGATGCCGTGAATACGGCCAAAGAATTTAATGAAACCATCAATTATGATGGTGTTGTGTTAACAAAGCTTGACGGTGACACCCGCGGCGGAGCGGCCCTTTCGATCAAGAATGTGGTCCAGAAACCGATCAAGTTTGTAAGTACCGGTGAAAAGCTGGATGCACTTTCTCCCTTCTATCCGGAACGGATGTCGCAACGTATTCTCGGCATGGGTGATGTGGTTTCACTTGTCGAGAAAGCACAAAAAGAATTTGATGAAGAAGAAGCCCAGAAGCTGCAAAAGAAAATTAAGTCCGACAGTTTTGATCTGGAAGACTTTTATCAACAGCTTCAGCAAGTGAAAGGCATGGGCAACATTTCGGACCTGGTGGGAATGATTCCGGGAGCCGGCAAAGCTCTGCAAGATGCCGATACCGAACTCGATGAAGATGCATTTAAGCCCATTGAGGCAATTATTTGCTCGATGACTCCGGAAGAGAAACACAATCCGGATATTCTGAATGCGACCCGAAAGCGGCGTATTGCCAAAGGATCGGGGACACGGGTATCAGACATCAATGACCTGCTAAAACAGTTTGATCAGATGAAAAAAATGATGAAGTCGTTTTCGGGAATGGGCAAACTTGGTCAGATGATGCAGGGCATGAAGGGAAAAGGAAATTTACCGTTTGGATAGTATAACTGACGATCCGCTGTTTAGCCCAGCGCTCGTCAGCTACAATATTGCGCAAGATTCCGACAATATCCTCTATTGAAAATTAAAATTAAAGTTATAACTAAGGAGATAATCCATTGTTAAGAATAAGATTACAACGTAGAGGTCGAAAAAAGCGACCGATCCATCACATTGTTGTGGCGGATAATCGCAAGCCAAGAGATGGTCGAATCGTAGAAGATTTGGGTCGTTTTGATAATGTAACCCCTAACAATCAGCTTAATCTGGACCGTGAGCGAGCGCTTTACTGGTTAAAGCAAGGTGCTCAACCTTCAGATACAGTTCGTTCGATTTTCAAGAACGAAGGAATTATGTATGAGATGCACCTGATTCGCTGGGGCAAGTCGGAAGAAGAAATCGAAGAAGCACTTACTGAGTGGCGTGAGCGTCGCGAGGAAAAGGAAGAAAAAGTTCCTACGCGCAAAGAACGTCAACAAGCTCTGCTCGATGCCGAGGAAAAAGAATTCCAGAAGCAGCTTAAGAAGAAAGCTGAAGCAGCTGCAAAAGAAAAAGCCAAGCAAGAAGCGCTTGCCTCTGAAGAAGATGAAGAAGAGGCAGAGACAGCTGAGGCTGATGAAGAAGCAGAAGCTACAGCCGAAGAAGCGGAAACTGAGGAAACAGATGCTCAGGAAGCTGAAGCAGCCGAGGAAGATACCGAAACTGCAGAAGCTGAATCAGCGGAACAAGAAGCCTCTGATGAAGAGGAAGATACTGAAGAAGTTGAGGCTGAAGCTGAAGAAGATTCTGACGAGGACGAATCCGATGAGGATGAAGCTGAAGTTCAGGAAGAAGAAGCGGAAGCTTCTGATGACGAAGAGGAGGAAGAATCTGAGGAAGATGATTCCGAAACTAATGTATCTACCGATATGCTGGCGAAAGAAGCTATTGAATATATCGAAAATACTCCTCTGGAAGAGCTTGAAGGCTTCGTACCCGACGATGAAGACCGGGTGACCGTTCAGCGTGCGTTGGACGAGAAGAAAGAAAATAGTTAGATAAGATGGACGCCATCTTAAAGATGATGTCCATCAGCAAAACAGATGCTGGAACCTATTGAAAACCAGTACACAAAGATCGGGTATATTTCCCGATCTCACGGCGTAGAGGGTGATGTATTGATCATCCCTGACATTTACGCTCCAACACTTTTTGATGTGCTTGATCTGGTTCGCATTGAGACGGCCAGAGGGGATTTAATTCCTGCCCGGGTTGGGTCGGTTCGGGTGCAAGAAAAAAACAACCGACTTTCGTTCTTTGTTAAATTTGAACACGTAACTGATCGGACGCAGGCTGAAGAATTAAAAAACCAAGCGGTCTTTGCCGACCGCGAGACGGTCGAAAGCCTGCTTGATCCGGATGCACTGCCTCTGGACTTAACATCATTCGAAGTTTGGGCTGATGATAATAAAATCGGCTCGGTAGTAACGATGATGCAAAATCCGGCACATCCGATTCTTAAAGTAGTCACCGATGAACAAGACCAGTTATTAATCCCGCTTGTGGATGAATATATTGTGGATATTGATGAGGAATCACAAAAAATTCAATGCCAAAATCTGGGGCAACTCAGAAGTTTATAAATGATGCGCATTGATATCATATCGGCAGTACCACAGCTCTTGGAAAGCCCCCTGAAACACAGTATTGTGGGCAACGCTCGTGAAGAAGGTTTGGTTGAAATCCACATTCAAGATCTGCGCGACTATTCCGAGGATAAGCACAAAAAGGTGGATGATTATCCCTATGGTGGAGGAGCCGGCATGGTGCTGACGCCCCAGCCGATTTTTTCCTGTATAGAGCATTTGCAAAGCCAGCGGGAATATGACGAAATCATCTTTACGGCTCCAAATGGAGAACAGTTTGAACAGAAGAGTGCAAACAGACTCTCCATCGGGAAAAACCTGATGTTTCTGTGCGGCCACTACAAAGGCGTCGATCAGCGTGTTATTGATTCATTAATCACTCAAACGTACAGCCTGGGCGATTATGTACTTTCCGGCGGTGAACTGCCGGCCTTGGTGATGGTTGATTCCATCGTGCGGCTTTTGCCCGGAGCGTTGGGCGATTCGGAAAGTGCACTGACGGACTCCTTCCAAAATGAGAACTTGCTGGAAGGTCCCGTTTACACCCGTCCCGCTGAATTTCGGGGGATGAAGGTGCCAAAGGTTTTACGATCCGGTGATCATCAAAAAGTGAAAAAATGGCGGTTTGAAAAGTCGCTTGAGCGTACCCAAAAAGTGCGTCCTGATATTTTTAAAAAATTTCGAAACGAACAGTAAGGTATAATCATGGATAAGTTAAAATTAGCAGAACAGACATTAATA
>CAZYOD010000136.1:0-4870 GCA_964648635.1 uncultured Balneolaceae bacterium
CCCGGATATCACCGCCGGTATCTTGGGCAGCTTGCAGAGCGGCTACCATGCGTTCCCCCAGTGGACCTTCGGCATTTTCATAGGCCTCTGACATTGCTGGCCAAACCTCATCATTAAGCATCATGTTGGCCTGTACAGAATATTGATCTCCTTTCAAATGGCCTGCATCGGCGATGCACTTTTCTCCGGTATAAACAGCCACACGGCCACTTACATCTACGATGGCAACCTGACGAAAAGCGCGTCCCTCGTCGCCCTCGATTAGTTTTTCAAGAGCCTCTTGCGGAGAATATCCCTCTTTCAGCAAATCAAGTGCACGCGGGCCAAAACTAACATTAACGAGTGACTGCGTGGCCACAGCTCCCACTCCGGCCTCAGCCCAGCTTACCACGGTACCCACCGAAAACCAGTGCGATTGTACGGCTACGCCAACATCACCGGTGGCACTGTCGCGGGCGACAATCGAGAAAGTATGAGCAAACGGATCCTCAGTATTAAAACTATTTTGCGCATTTATATCCGATGCGAAGAAAACCAGCAGTAGAATAACAGTAAGTAAGCGGTTCATAATAAAATAGAACTCTAATGGAGGTTAAGTTTTATGCGGATTCGGGGATGGAAACATGAGTCTGAACCATGACCCATCGGTCGTTTTGTTTTTCGAGAACACCGGTAAAGCGAGCCCCTTTCCAACGGGTTGTGTTGCCGCGTGATTTAATTTCAGCATCCAATAGATGAAAATACCAGGCTACATCTCCGGATTTCGAAAAGTCAACAGTCAGGTCGCGTATATCTGCCTTATAGTGCTCTAGCCCATCAAATTGTTTTTTCGTAGCTTCGTGGAGTACTTTCCATCCCTTCCAAATTTCGTCCTCGTCGGTCCCTACATGTACCATAGTTTCTTTTTTAGGGATTAGCTGTTCCATCAGCTCCATATTTTGGGTATCCATAGCATGAAAAAATTGCTCGATGGTGGTTTTTACTTCTTTGATAGGATCCATATAAGTTTCGTTAAATCTATTTTTGGATTACAAACTTATTTTTTCATCATCATATTAAGACTTGAGCTTGTTGATTAATAATAAACAATTTTTAGAGGAGGAAGGAGATCAAATTAGTTGTTACTTTTTTCTTTTCTCATTCCTTTGTACTCTGTGAAAAATAATCATTTAGATGTACCGCAATGGATTATAGAATGCTGGAGCTTATGGCGCCGCCTGAAACTACGCAAGAGGCACGGAAAGTTGTGGAAGAGGAGGGCAGTGTGATTGGGATGTGGTCCGATCAAATGGATGACGGCCGGTCTGTTCTTCGGGTTTTGGTTAATACGGATAGGACGGAATCTCTTTCGGATGTGCTTGCCGACAAGTTTTCTAGTGTCGAAGGCTTTCGTATCATGCTTTTTTCGGTAGAAGCAACCCTTCCATTGCCTGAGCAGAATGAAATAGAGGAAGAGGAAGAAAAAGAAAAAGCAAAAAAGCAGCATGTCGGGCGGGTAAGTCGAGAAGAACTTTATGCAGATGTTACCAGTGGAAGTGAGCTTAACTGGGTGTATATCGCAATGGTAATCCTGTCCACCTTGGTAGCGGGTGTAGGCTTAATTTATGATGATGTGGCCGTGATTATCGGTGCGATGGTGATTGCTCCGTTGCTGGGCCCAAATGTATCGATGGCGCTTGCGGCTACTCTTGCCGATCTGGATTTGGGATGGCGATCGCTTAAAGCAAATGCGGCGGGTGTTTTAGCTTCTTTTACCGTTGCTTTCGCGATGGGATTCATCTTTCAGGTGAGTCTGGAATCGGAGCAGATTATGAATAAAACAGCGGTAAGTTTAGGTAATATTGCTATTGCCTTGGCAGCGGGAAGCGCAGGGGTATTGTCTTTTACCCGAGGAGTGCCCGCGGCTATTGTGGGGGTAATGGTGGCGGTGGCGCTGCTTCCGCCGTTGGTCAATGTGGGATTGCTGCTCGGTGCCGGCTATATGACGCTGGCAGTCGGTTCTTTAATTCTTACCGTGACAAACCTGATTTGTATAAACCTTGCCGGAATTCTCACATTTCTTATTCAGGGCGTGCGTCCCCGATCGTGGTGGGAGGCGCAAAAAGCAAAACGAGCAGTCCATACTTCTATCGCAATCTGGTTTGGCTTACTTATTATTTTAGCGATTATAATCTGGTATTGGAATTTAGTTACTGAACCCCTTTAAAATAGCGATCCTAAGAATCCCAAATAGAGTCTGGACAGGCTTTGTTTTCAGCATTTGTAGGTAATACTTCATGAGAGTTGAGCGAAATATTAACTGTAGAATAGGACCTATGTAGAATCATTCCCGTCATGTGCAATTGCAAACGAACGTCTTGTTTCCGCCATCTGGTCCAGAACCTGCATAATCCGACTGCTGATGGTACCTTCGGGATAATTACCCTGTTCATCTTTTTTGCCCATTTCCAGACCGGTTAACAGTTGCATTCCTTCGTCGATATTGGATACGGAGTAGATATTAAATTCCCCGGCTTCAACAGCAAGGATAACTTCATCCTTTAACATCAGATTCTTTTCGTTTGCTTGGGGAATTAGCACTCCCTGGTCGCCGGTAAGTCCGCGTTGTTTACAGATATTAAAAAAGCCTTCAATTTTTTCGTTTACGCCCCCGATGGGTTGGACAATCCCGTGTTGGTTAACAGATCCGGTGACCGCAAGTGATTGTTTTAAGGGGATATCACCGATGGCTGAAAGCAGAGCATACAATTCGGCAGACGAAGCGCTGTCGCCATCTATGTGAGAGTATGACTGTTCAAAAACAAGGCTTGCCGACAGTGAAAGGGGTTTGTTTTCAGCGAAACGTTCGCCAAGAAATCCTTTGAGGATTAACACTCCTTTGGAATGAATTGCCCCGCTCATTTTAACTTCGCGTTCAATATTGATGATTTCGCCCTTGCCCAGCTGAACACGGGCTGTGATTCTGTTAGGACGCCCGAATATGAGATTGCCGATTTGCGCCACAGACAAACCGTTAATCTGTCCCACTTTTTCGCCTGCGGTGTCAATAAAAATGTAATCGCGGTTAATGGATTCTTCTATTTTATCGCGAATTCTGCCGGAGCGGTACTCCTGTTGATCAATAGCTCTTTGCACATCCTGTCTTCTTACTAATCCTTTACCATTTTTACCGCACCAGTGATTTGCTTCAATTAGCAGATCTTTAATTTCTTCGGTTTTAGCAGAGAGTTTTTCAGAGTCGCCCACCAGTCTTGAGCTGTGATCAATGACCCGCGCTACAGCCTCCTTATCAAAAGGACAGAGATTGTTGACTTTAATAAGTCCGGCCAGCAGTTGGGCATACATTTTTTGGTTAGGTTCGTTTCGGTCGATTTCGTCCTCAAAGTCGGCCTCCACTTTAAAGAGCGTATAAAAATCGGGATCCACTTCACAAAGCATGTAATAGATGATCCGTTCGCCCAGCAGAACTACTTTAACATTCAGTTCAATGGGTTCGGGTTCAAGCGAAACCGTACTGATCAGTCGGTAGGAGTCTCCGAGAGACTCGATTTTAAGCTCTCCGGATTTTAATGCCCGTTTGAGTCCTTCCCAGGCAAACGGTTCGAGCAAAACACGCCGCGCGTCGATAATGAGAAATCCGCCGTTGGCCTTATGCAGAGCCCCCGGTTTAATCATGCTGAAATCGGTGGTAAGGGCGCCCATCTGCGACTGGTATTCCACACGGCCGATCAGGTTTTTGTAATTAGGATTATCCTCATAATAAACGGGAGCACCTTCCGTATCGCGGTGATCGATCAGCAGATTTACCTGATACCGCTGGAGCAGGGGATTGCTCTCGGTAGATTTGCCCCCGCTCTGCTGTAGTATTGTCTGCGATTTTCCGCCTTGCTGACCGCCCTGTATCATTTGAGCAAGCCCTTGCTGCGATTGTCCGTCCTGACTATTGAGAATAGTCTGCACATTATCCACGATATCCTGCTCAACCTGGTCAATAAAATTCCGAACTTCATCAAGATCTGAAAATTTCTCGCGGATACTATCGAAAAAATCCGCTAGGGCAGAGGCGGCAACTTCGCGATCGAGTTCTTTAAGTTTCTCCCTGACTTTGCGTTTATTTGACGGAATCTGCTCAAACAGTTTTTGGAGCTCCTTTTTTAACTCCTTTGTTTTTTCTTCAAAAGTATCCCGATCATCTTCCGACATATCTTTCATCTCTTCCTCGTCCATAAGGTCACCGCTGTCTTTCATCGGTGCAAAAGAAAAACCGGAAGGAGTTTGAATCAGTGCGATATCTTTTTCTTTCGCCTTCTCCTTAAGATCTTCCAGCGTGGTTTCCTGCTGGCTTTGAAGCTCATTTTTTACTGACTGCCGACGATTTTGATATTCATCCGTTTCAAAAGCAGAGTTTAGTGTCGGAACCAGATCCTCGAGCAAACTATCCATCTCTTTTTTGAGTTTATAACCTCGGCCCGCGGGAAGGGTAAGAGCATTGGGCTTATAAGGATCTTCAAAATTATTGACATAACAGATGTCCGGTGGAGTAGGTTCTTCACTTGCGCTTTTTTCCAAAAAATGGTTAATGTGACTAAGCTTATCGGTCTTATTGGGACCCAAGGCAAAAATGTTGTAGCCGTGCTGTTCCATATTGATACCGAAATCAACCGATGAGACAAGCCGGTCCTGGCCGATGGTAGTTTTTAGCGTGGAAATTTCTTCGGTAGTTTCAAAATCGAAAGCGGAAGGATCACAAATTCTCGATAATTGGGTACTCTCTAATTGGTGCATTTCAGGCGGCTTTATTATTGGTTCTCTCTTTTCTCTCAAAGGGAACTTGCACCTGATAAGTTCCCCGGTGAATATACTTTTCTTG
>CAZYOD010000136.1:4970-6760 GCA_964648635.1 uncultured Balneolaceae bacterium
GGGATGTTGTTTGGTCTTATAATTCAAAAGTTGTGATCTCACTGAAATTATACTTTATTACGACCGAACTTGGGGCTTCAGGGTATTAATCTCTGTATTCTCAGTCTACTTTAGCAGATTATTATTTTTTAATGAAACTCTAAGCAACCGTATAAGTAATAGTTTTGTAACAATGAATAGTAGTGCCACTCTTGTTTAGGGAAGATCACCAGAAATTTTTTATAAGCTATTTTGTTTATCTGCTCTATGAATCATAAAAAAATATTAGTAGTTGAAGATGAAATGATCATTGCTCTTTTGATTGAGCGAATGATCAATAATTTGGGTCATGAAGTAGTCGATAAAGTATCTTCAGGTGAAGATGCCATTGCTGCTGCCTTAGAACATGAACCCGACCTGATTTTAATGGATATCCGATTAAAAGGTGATCTGGATGGAATTGAGGCAATGGGGCGTATCCAGGAAAATAAAAACATCCCGGTAATTTATATTTCTGGAAACACCGATTCGGTTCATCAAGAGAAAATTGAAGAAACAGAATACCTGGAGTTCCTTTCTAAACCAATTACACTCTCGGATTTAAGCCGTTCTTTAGATCTGGCTTCCTAGTTTTTCGCTTTTCGTATCTCCTTGATTTTATTTCAGTTACGAATCTCTATAGCGGGGAACAAACTTTCAGATATTATCTAAAAAGGATATAATATCTAATCAAGGAGGAAGCGTCATGAAAAAATTACTGATACTACCACTATTCATATTCTTATGTACACCTTTTTGGCTTAATGCTCAGGACTACGCCTACGAAGATGATGACGGGACAATCGAAAATACCATTGGATTTGGTCCACGACTGGGTTACTACCACGTCAATGATCTGGATGATGGTAACTTCTATTACGGTTTGCAGTCTCGAATTCGTTTGAGTGAAGTTTTCGGAATTGAGTTATCTGTTTCCTACCGTCCCGGAACAGATGATAGTTTTGCAGCACCGGGTGGCATCGATCAATCGTTTGAAACAAAGTTTGTGCCCGTTACCGGCTCATTAATGCTTTTCTTACCGATAATGCCGGGGCTTTCGCCATACGGCCTGGCCGGGGCAGGAGCATATTACACAATCTATGATGCTGACGGTGATTTTATCGATGATTGGGATAATGAATTTAATATCGGATATCATCTGGGTTTGGGTATTGAATTTCCGTTTAGTGAAAATGTAGCCTTTAATGTAGACTACCGGTACATTTTCCTAACTGCTGAAAATGATAACACACCCGATGATGCCGATCACAGCGGGAACGTGTTTACCGGATCTCTGATGTTCTACTTTTAGTTAGTTTGAACTAAGGTTATACTTTACAACAAAGCCCGACTGTTTGCAGTCGGGCTTTGTTATTTGGTATAAAACCCGATCATTTTTCACTTGTTTCTTTGGCATAAGCTTTACAATTTCAAGGCCGTTTAAACTAGATCTAAATAACGTATGCAAGCAGTAATTATGCCGGAGATCAAACTCCCTGAAGTTGAACTGAATATTTATACACCAAAAGATCCTGTGGAAGTACCGATTGTTGAGAACAGGATTTGCACCAAAGAAAGCAGCCCTAACTTTGTACGTCATGTTACCTTTGATATTTCGGGGACGAAATTAGAAAATCATGTTCGGGTGGGTCAGTCGGTAGGTATCTTACCGCCGGGCAAAGATGAGAATGGCCGTGATTACAAACTCCGCCTGTATTCGATATCATCACCTTCAAAGGGTGAAAACGGAAATTCCGGCCTGGTTTCTACTA
>CAZYOD010000137.1:0-6751 GCA_964648635.1 uncultured Balneolaceae bacterium
TCCCCCACCTGGCGCCATTGCACATCCCGAAACTCCATGATTTCTGAAATCCGGTTGATCCCTACCCCCATAACAGACTTGGTGCCTCCACCCAAAATTTTAGGGGCTATAAAACACTCCACTTTATCCACCAGTCGCTGCCGAAGCAGTGCTGAGGCTAAATTTTGCCCTCCCTCAACCAGCACTGAAGTAAGCGGCAAATGTCCAAGCTCCCGGAAAGCTTCATCTAAATCGGTATGGCCGTTTTTTTCGTCCACCAGCAAGGTCTTGCCCCGAAAATAATCCGACTGCAGCATATTCAACATCGGGTCAGCCTCATTTTCAAATTTTTCTTTGTTATGCGTGAGGACAATCGTTTTTTCTTCGTACTGATCGGTAAACAGGTTAAGCTCACGCGGCAGGTCCAGTGGACCGTCAATCACAATGCGCTGTGGTTGTCGTCCTTCAATATGACGGACCGTAAGTCGTGGATTATCCATAAGCGCCGTATTACGCCCCACCATTACTCCGTCGTACTCGCTGCGCCATTTATGAACCAATGCACGAGATCCCTGACCGCTTATCCACTCCGATTCACCATCGGGAGCAGCAATATAACCGTCCAGCGTTTGGGCGATTTTAAGCGTCACGAAAGGGCGATTATGCGTTTGGTAATGCAAGAAAAATTCGATCAGTCGTTCAGCCTCCTTTTTCATCAGTCCAACATCCACGACGATGTCATTATTCCGTAAATGCCGGATACCTTTACCCGCCACTTTGGGTGTGGGATCTTCCATAGCGACCACAACCCGACTTATCGGCAGCTTAGCCAACATCTCACAACAAGGCGGCGTATTTCCTTGATGGGCACATGGCTCCAGTGTTACATACACAGTGGCATCCTTTAGCAGGTCAGGATTTTTCACAGAATCCACTGCATTTTGCTCGGCATGAGCCTGCCCGTAGCGCTCGTGATATCCCTGCCCTATTTTATTGCCTTCAGATGAGACAATCACACAGCCAACCATCGGATTCGGAGAAACATAACCCGCCCCGCGCTCTGCAATCTCCAGGGCTAATTCCATCCATTTTTTATCCGACTTAGACATCTTTTTTGAAAACCTAACTAATTAAATCCTGAAACAAGTTCAGGAGCAATTAATATCTAAATTACTGCTAGCTTCTGCTTGTAATATCGAAGCTTGTGAGCATAAATCAATTAAATAAAAAAGGGCAAGAAGTGTTCCTCCTTACCCTTGAATATCATTCTATAAAATAACTATTAACCGCGAAGCAGCTGAGCCCGATTATCTTCGATATCGGCTTCTTTCTTAAGCTGTTCAATCCACGTATCCATAAAAGTTCTATTCTTTTGCTGCTGTAACTGGCGGCGGATCTGTTGTTCTTCCGAAGCAGTTAAATTCTGCAGATCTGCATCTTGTCGACGGTCTACTCGAACAACGAAGGCGGCGGAAGTACCTTCCACAGCTTCAGATTGTTCACCTTCCTGAAGACCAAAAGTTACACCAACCACCATAGGCTCACGGCCGGCTCCTTGAATGGTTGTAGCATTCATTGCCAGAGACTGTACATCCTTCAACTCTTTACCGGCAGCATTTGCCAGTTCTTCGAGGTCACCACTTTCCGAAATAAGCTCATTTACATTATCCAGAACCTGTTGTTTTCTTTTATTGTTGGTCACAACCGTTCTGATCTGCTCTTTTACCTCCTCAAAAGGCTGTACTCCGGCAGGTGTAATTTCAGTCACTTCTACCACTACAAACTGACCGGAAAGCTCAAGCGGCTTGGATACTTGACCTTCATACGATGACTCCAGGAAATTCATTATCTGTCGGCTCTGACCAATACCTGAGACAAAGTTATTTCCTTTGGTCGCAAAGGCTTCTTTCACCTCAAGCTCGCGCCGTTCAGCCTCCTCATCAAATCCATCTTCTTCGGCATAGAAACTAAAATCATCGGCCGTCTCTGCCCGTTTGTCGATGGTAGCAATAGGATCAGCCTGAATATCTAAGCTGAACACCACAAAACTTACTTCATCAGCCGTTTCATCCAGCTTCTTAAGCAGATACAGCCGGCCTTGATCTTCTATGATATCAGTCACTTCATTTTCTGCAACATCGAGTACCGGCTTATATAAATCTCGAATTTCATCTTTGTCGGTATTTTCTACAGCATAAGGGGTAGTCGACTGATAACGATTTAAGAACAGCGAATCATTTTCAGCTTGCGCAAAGTCAGAACGTATGCGGTTAACCTCTCTGTATGTACGTGCTGTATCTTCTTTGGTTGGTGATTTATCAAAACTCACATACCTAACGCGGTACGATTCTTTACGCTCATACTTGTCGGAATTTGCATTGTAATAATCCCGCAGATCAGACTCGGTTACCGAAATATCATTTTCAGTCACATCAGCGTAAGGAAAACGTACATATGAAATATCGGCAAAAGTGTTATTGCGGATATACTGCTGTTCTACCTCATAATTGCTTACCTCCATAGCCGACTGCAGGTAATTACTCATTTTTTGTTGACGACGTTTCTGCCGCATCTGCTGTTCTACAGAAATCCAAAGCTCCGTATTTTCGGGCGCCTCAATAGCAGACCGTAGCGCCACACGATCAATGGTCCCATCTTCGTTGCCAAATTGCTGGCGAATAAAGGTATCGGGATTATCGCCGGTAATCATATCGACCACTTCCTGATTGGTCACATGAATTCCCAAATCATCCATTTTTTGCTGAAGCAATTCTCTGCTTACCAAATCATCCCAAGCTTGCTGCTCATACTGTGCGCGTACTTCGGGCGTCATGGAATTGCCTGTCTGCTGAGAATACTGCTGCGTATAGTACTGCAGGCGATTATTATATTCTCCCAGCGAGATGGTTTCTCCGTTAACGGATCCTAACGATTGCGGTCCCTGCTGTATCACATCAAACATGTTGGTATCAGCAAGCATCCATAAAACTCCGAATGAGAAAATAAGTACCCATAATATGGCACCGGTACCTTTTCTCATTTTATCCATTACACCCATAAAAACCTCTTATCTACGTCTTAGTTGGTTCAAAAGTAATATTCTTCCTCACAATATAAGCTACCAAATATACAAGAAGGCAGTGCTAAGAGCAATCTGACAGAAGGAGAAATTCTAACGAATTCCAAGGTGAAAGATTATCAGAAAGTGTAAAATGATACTTGTCTCAGGTATTTAGTAAGAAGAAAAGGAGCAACCCACGTTTGGGTATTAGGTTGCTAACACTTCATTAAATTAGAATACTTCGATAAGCCGCATGTGTTTAAGGTATTCTCGGGGATTCTCATTGATATTCTTAACCAGTGAATTTATCTCGGCAGACAGGTTTTCCAGATTATCGTACAGAGCGGGATCATTTACCATTTTCCCCAAGCTTCCTTCACCGTTATTTATTTTTGTCAAGATTTGATTTAGCTGAGCGTTGGTCTCGTTTAAATCGCGGCTTAGTGTTTCGAGCTCATTAAGCGAATTATTAAGTCCTACCAGCACCGAATCCACCCGTTCCTTATTTCTCATACTTACTGTATCAATATTGGCCAAGAATTGTTGGGTATGCTCAATGCTGGATTCAATATCTGAGCTTTTCTTATTCAGTAAGCCCGAAATTTCAGATGAAGTTGAATTTAGATTTCTCAAAATATTGTCCACTCTGCCCTTAGCCTCATCATCCAACACCTCATTAAGCTGACCAAGAAAGCCATTCAATTTTTCGAACGATTCAGATACATCCTCGCTGAGTTCTTCTCCTTCTCCTTTCAGGGTTTCAAGCATACCTTCGCGATATTTTCCTCTGATATAATCACCATACTCCAGATTCTGCTCGGCATCTCCACGCTCTACGATAATTGCTTTTTCATCGAGAAGTCCCGAGGACTGAAGGTAAGCTACGGAATTTCTGGGGACTTGTACTCCCAAATTAAAACTCATAGTCACTGCTACGCTGTCGCCTTCCAGCAGCTCTAAACTCCGCACGGACCCCACTCTCACTCCGTTGATGTAAACATAATTTCCCGCGGTTAAACCATCAGTCCGTTCAAAGTGAGTATGTATAACATTTGATTGACGAAAAAGCGGCATATCCCCCATCACTCGGTACCCGACAAACCCCAAGATAATGGCGGCCAAAATTGTTAACGCTACTTTAAGCTCATTGCTAATATTCAAAATATAACTCCTGTTAAATTCTTATTTGATACTCGCTTGCTGTGATAAAATCCATCAGCTCTT
The DNA here is from genome assembly GCA_964648635.1 of uncultured Balneolaceae bacterium. Classification (GTDB taxonomy): domain Bacteria; phylum Bacteroidota; class Rhodothermia; order Balneolales; family Balneolaceae; genus Fodinibius. The sequence continues at coordinate 4,265 of CAZYOD010000137.1, forward strand.
TATTGTCGCTTGTGCGCATTTCATCAAGAGTGCCATGCCAGCAAAGTCCCTGATTTTCCAAAAAAACTACTTTCCCCGCAATTTCGAGGACACTGTGAATATCGTGCGTTACAACGATAGATGTAATCTTTAAATTCTCGGCCATCGAGATAATCAGGCGATTAATTTCCTCTGAAGTCTGAGGGTCAAGTCCTGACGTAGGCTCATCGTAAATTAAAAAATCCGGCTGCAGGATGGTAGCTCTTGCCAATGCCACCCGCCGTCGCATACCGCCGGAAAGTTCGGCCGGTGATTTTTCATCCGTCCCTTCCAGATTTACCATTGACAGCGCCTCTTTCACCTTCCCGGCAATTTTTGATTCTGAAAGATCAGTAAAATAACGAAGTGGAAAAGCAATATTCTCAAAAGTGTTGAGCGAATCAAAAAGAGCAGAACCTTGAAATAGCACTCCGAATCGCTGCCGCATTTTTCGTAAGGCTATATACTCAAGCTCGAATACATTCTTTCCGTCAATGAAAACCTCTCCTTCATCGGGATACATCAGCGCGTTCAGGTGCTTAACAAGCACTGATTTTCCACATCCCGAACGTCCAATAATGGCCACCGTTTCTCCATCTTCAATATTAAAAGAAACGTCCTCCCAGACTAGGTTGGATCCAAAACTTTTTTTGAGATTGCGTATCTCTATCATTTTCCCTTTTGCAAATTACAAAAAAACAGCGGCTAGAACGAAATCAGCTAATAATATATAAATACAGCTTAAAACTGTAGCCTGTGTAGTACAATTTCCAACGCCTTCAGCGCCTCCGCTGGCGTAATATCCCTGGAAACAAGAAATTGACGTGATAACGTACCCAAACACAAATGCTTTGAGGATTCCGAAGGTTACATCCCACGGGTAGAAAAATTCACGCGCTCCTGCCATAAATTCCGCCGGCGGAAGGGCACCAGATATATATCCTGCGGTAACACCGCCTATAATTCCGGAAAAGCTGGCAAATATATAGAGCAACGGAAACATAATAAGTCCGGCAAGCACCCGGGGCAGCACGAGAAATGAAACCGAGTTAAAACCCATCGACTCAAGTGCATCAATCTGCTCACTTACCCGCATGGTGCCTAACTCTGTAGCAATACGAGCTCCAACTTTTCCGGCCAAAACGAGACTGGTAATCACAGCAGCAAGCTCAATCAGCAGCGATTCTGAAGTTATGGCCCCGATTACTGAAATGGGAATAAAAGCCATATCAAGCTGATAGGCCGTTTGTATCGTCATCACTGCACCGGTAAAACCGCCCGTTAGAAGTACAATAGGTACCGACTCATATCCGATTTTAAGCAACTCGTTAATGAGATTTTTCTTGTAGGTATTTACCTCATATAACGAGCGCAACGACCGATACAACAGTAAGCTGTATTGTCCTAATTTCTCAAGAGCTTCCATAATTATATTTTACTAAAATGACCGCTGGAAACTATTAAATTTCCACGTGGTTGTCATTTCATACGCGTTAATTTTTAACCTATATTAGAACCCTTAGTCTAATACAGCGTTAACACCCTCTATGGACCGATTTTATAATGATATTATTGATAATATTATCGCACTTCGGATCACTATCGCAATTAGCATTTTATTGATTGTGTTTTTAATAGGTTCCGTTGGTTACCATCTCATTGAAGGTATGAGATTTTTTGAGGGTTTCTATATGACGTTTATTACGATCACAACCATCGGATTTTCTGAACTTACGAATCTCTCTAATGCCGGTCGTATTCTTACAATGTCCCTCTTTGTTATGGGAATAGGAGTAATATCATACATTGCTTCCCAAACTACACAGCTAATATTTGAAAGTGAAATTTTCAGAAGGAGAGCTATGACTAAACAACTTACCAAAATGGATGAGCATTATATTGTTGCGGGATATGGCCGAATTGGCCATCGTATAACAGAAGTATTACAGGATGCTGATATCCCTATTGTTGTAATAGAAAACAGAAAAGGCACCATAGAACGAATCCGGGAAAACAAACTATTGTATGTTGAAGGGGATGCCCAGGATGAATCTGTGCTAAAAGAGGCTGGTATTGAACGTGCCAAGGGACTAATTTGCACATTGTCACGAGATCAGGACAATGTATTTGTGACACTGATCGGGCGTGAGTTAAATCCAGATATTTTTATTCTTGTGCGAACAAATCAACATCAAAACACAAAAAAAATCCTCCGCGCCGGGGCTAATAAAGTTATTTCTCCCTACGAAATCGGTGCCGACCGTATGGCCAACGTTATATTGCGCCCCAATGTTGACCAATTTATGGATCGAATTTTGGGAGGGACCAGCCAAGATCACGTATTCGACGAAGTGAAGGTTTTTGAAGGGTCAAATTTAGCTGGCAAAACACTGTCAGAAGCTGAAATCCGCCAGAAATATTTTGTAGTCATTATTGCTATCATTCCCGAAGACAAAGGGAAAATCCGTT
>CAZYOD010000138.1:0-6707 GCA_964648635.1 uncultured Balneolaceae bacterium
CGATAAAGTTCACTCCATAAGTTAGATGGAATGGCTCGAGTTGTTAACTCATACTGCGATTCGGTAGCATAAGTGGTTGCTGCCCAGTATTGGGCCATAAATTTGAAGATGTTCAGATTTATATTTGATTCATTCAAATAGGTCCCCAAACTCATTTGTGCATGGGAGAATAAATTTTCCCCAGGCACTTCCGAAGGAGCTTTGGGATCTTCATTGAGCTCAGTTAAATCCGTACACGAGCCCATTACCAATGCTAGTACTAATATGGTGTGTAATAATAAATTCCTCATAATATTCCCTCCTAGAATTCTAGTTTTACATTGAAGGTAAAGTCGCGGGTGGCCGGATGAACGGCTCCTTGGTACCCTTGTACGTTACCGGCAGCAAGTCCTTGTTCGGGATCTGCAAAGGGCAGGTTTTTGTGAATTATCCACAAGTTATTGCCAATCACAGAAAGTGAAGCTGCAGAAACGCCGCCAATGCGGTCCAGGAAGGTTTGAGGAAGGTTAAAGGTAAGTCCAACTTGTCTCAGCTTTACATAGCTGCCATCATATATAAAGTGAGCGGTAGGGTTGTTAATCCATCCGTAAGCTCCGGCAAAATTCTCGGCGGGAGCATATATATCGTTGGCACTTCCATCCTCATTCACACCATCAAGAATAACACCACCACCTTCGGAAACAGGTTCCCGTACGTTAACACCGCGGTCGTTGACTTGAGCTGTAACGGGATATAATCCGGTTCCCTGTCCATAATATTGGTCCAGAGAAAAGATGTCTCCGCCCCAGCGTACATCAACAAGGAAGTTCAGCGAGATGTTCTTGTAGTTCAGCTGGTTTTGAACGCCGCCGGTCCAGTCGGGGTTCATATTTCCTATTATATTATTTGATGAGGTGGTAGTTTCATAAAAGCCACTTGGTCCGACAATGGGTTCCCCATTATCATGATAAATATAGTCGGATCCTCGTATGGCTCCGTAGGGTTCACCTAGAGCGGCACTGATCGTTACGTCACCTTGCGGTGAGGCAAGCTGATAGTTGTCGATTCCGGGTGCAAGCTCTTTAACTTTATTAAGATTTCGGTTCCAGTTCACCGTTAAATTCCATGCGAAGTTACGCATTTCGACCGCCCGGGCATTAAATGTCAATTCGATGCCGCGGTTTTCTACGTTACCGGCATTAACAAATTTAAAAGCATAACCGGCAGCGCGTGATACTTCGGTAGCAAGAATTTGATCAAGCGTATTTTGATCGTAGTAGTTGAGATCGAAGCTAAGTCGATCATTTATGAATCGCATCTGCAAGCCTACCTCCCAACTCTTTGTTTGTTCGGGCTTCAGATCCTCGTTGTTTTTAGTATTGGGAAGAGTATACAAGCCCGTTCCGGCAATGTTTGTAAGACGATTAAAGGTATCTAGGATACTGTAAGGAGGAGCTGTATTACCTACTTCGGCCCAGCTGCCTCTTATTTTGCCAAAGCTTAGCCAATCGGCATCTAGGAATCTGGTAAAAATGATACCCAGGGATGCTGACGGATAGTAGTAGATGTTTTCACCTTCCGGCAGGGTGGAGGCTTTATCACGTCGTCCGGTCAGTTGTAAGGTGAGAAAATCGTCATAAGTAAGGTTTAAGCTGGCAAAAAGTCCGTTAATGCCAACTTGTTCGTCCACCTCTTCAGGAAATACTAATTGATTAAGAGAATTATCCAAAGAGTACAAACGCGGTACTACAAGCCCGCCGTTCGTGAAGGCAGTAGTTCTGTTCCTGTGATTGCGGGTCAGTGCGCCTCCTACAATACCATCCACATTAACCTGTTCAGTCGGCTGGAAATTATAGTTGGCCAACAGATCGTAGGTAAATTCGGTAAATGTTTCATTCGTTTGCAGATAGTATGGTACATCAAATCTTGTACCGCCAGGACTAGCACCGGATGCAACACCACCTTTATTTGCACGTTCTTCTATAAGCTGGTCGTAGCTGTCAATCCCTACTCGTCCGGTTAGGTTGAGCCAGTCAAAAACTCCATAAGATGCCTCGGCATAGCCAAAATAGCGATCTCTGCGGTCGGTTTGGAAATTTTCATAGCGATCCCAGTAGGGGTTATTCCAGTAAATAGGAAAATCGCGACCGCTTCCCCAGTTCCAGGATTCGTTGGTGCGATCTCTGAAATAGGCTCTGCGTTGTTCTACGATATCCACATTGGTAGCCCACCATTGGCGAAATTCGCTCATCAAGGTACTGTACCCTGTTTCGGGGCGCGCTTTGCCATCGGTTCGGGAGTACTGGATAGAAGCATCCACGGTGAAATTATCACTCACTTCATAACCGGAAGCAAAATTCAGCTTGTAATTATCCAATTGGCTGTTGGGAAGGATGCCTTCAGCATTAGATTGGTTATATCCTAAATTATAGTATCCTCCTTCAAATCCACCTTGAATACTAATGCTATTGTTCGCATTAAATCCGGTTTCAAAGAAGTCGATAGGTTGATTGTCAGCGAAAGTCCACGGAGTGGGAGTTTGAAAATTTGGATTGCCTTCATCAAAAGCATCCCACTGGTAGACTAGCAGGTCGGGGTCGAAGCGCGGTCCGAACGAAGCGTCATCTTGTGTACGCACTACGTTATCCATAGTACCGTCGCCGTCAACATCTGCCTGGGAAAAGGCTTGGATATATCCGCCTCCATATTCATCCTGATATTCGATGAAAGTTTCAGGGTCAACCCGGCTGAATCCCACGCTGGAATTGACGGTAACCCGCACCTGCTGACCGGGCATACCTTTCTTGGTTTCAATGATAATGGCACCGTTAGAGGCACGAGAACCGTATAGCGCTGCGGCCGCGGGTCCTTTTAGTACGTTAACGGATTCGATATTGTCGGGGTTAATATCCACTGCTGTATTACCGTAGTCGTATCCGGCAAAACCTTCTTGTACGTCTGAACTGTTGAATTTCTGATTGGAGTAAGGAACCCCGTCTACAACGAAGAGCACTTGGTTATTGCCTGTTACTGATTTGTAACCTCGCATGACAATATTTGTAGAGCCTCCCATAACGTTACTTGAATTCACTTTAAGGCCAGAAACTCGTCCATTCAAAGAATTAAGGAAGTTGCTGGATCTGTCTTGGGTGAGCTCATCCGTGTCCATCTGTTGAGCAGAATAGGGCAATTCATTCATGCTCTGTTCAATACCGTAGGCAGTTACGACTACATCTTCCAGTTGCTGCGTTTCCGCAGACATGGCGATATCGAAGGTTACCTTCTCCTGATCAATAGTGACTTCTTGTTCAAATTGAGTGTAACCAACATAAGTGGCGCGCACAAGATACGTACCGTATTCAATATCTTGAATGGTGTATGTTCCTTGTGCATTTGTGGCAGAACCGCGTTCAAGGTCGGGGAGAAATATATTTACTCCGGGTAAAACTTCTCCCGAACTTTGATCGGTAACTGTTCCTGTTAGTGTTCCTGTCTGTGCAAAAACAGTAGTAGAAAACAACAGGCATGCAATAGATAAAGATAGTAGTTGTTTTTTCATAACCCTGTTGATTAGATTCACGTTTAACTGAATGGAACCTTATGAGAATAATTTTAGATAGATAATTGATGGAAAAAAAGAGTTCCTGATTAATTGATTGTGATATAAGTTATTGTTTTTTAATAATTTAGAAGCTGATAGTGATTGCGGGGCAACAGATTAGAAACAGGTAGGCAAGCCTTATTTTTTATTATGATTAATCCATAAAATTTATGGTAGTTATATTGTGCGTTTCCGTCTCTTTTTAAGAGTAGCTGAAGGCTGTTTCCAGATTAGCGGATCTTCTTAAAAGAGTTTGGTTCAAGGGATTTCAAGATTGATTAGCACCGCGAAAATAGATATGCTTTTCAACCGCTGTAATTTTAATAACAATTTTTTCTTTTGGCGTTATACGCAGATATAACTTTTCCGACCGCTGTCAGATACCCCTTTACATACAGTCTGCCTGAAAGCTTTCAATCGGAAGCGACTGTCGGTAAAAGAGTTTGGGTTCCACTCCAAAAACACAATGCCATCGGGATGATTGTAAATATTCATTCCAACGAGCCTGATTTTAATACACGTCCCGTAAAAAAAATCCTGGATAAAGAGCCGGTGCTCTCTGATGAACTGCTAAAACTTAGCCGGTGGATCCATCGATTTTACTACTGTGGATGGGGTGAAACCATCCAGGCGGCATTACCGGCGGGACTTAATTTCTATGCCGAAAAGTATTTGAAGACGCCAGCGAACGATATCCCAGATCATATTAGCAGTGAGCAAAAGGAGATTGTTGAAGATGTCCGTGAGGAAGATTCATACCAGCTGAAGGAAGCGCAGAAAAGGTGGGGCGATAAAGTAATCCAAAAAATGGTAGGTCAAAAAATTTTGGAAGTGTGGGAGGAGCCGGCCGTGAAGATGGATCCGAGTACAGAAAATTTATGGCGGTGGGCGGCAGATGATGCGCCGGATGAAGCGCGGCAAATAGTTAACGAGCATGAAAAGGCCGGAAAGAAGTATAAGTGGATACAAGCTCTCAAACTCTTGACGGAACTTGATCTGCCTGAATTTCAAAGTGAGTTGACTCATCACGATCTGCTGGAATATTATACTCTTAACCGGATAGCGGAAGAGGGGCTTATTGAATCGGAAGAGGTAGAGTCAACGAATTTAAGTTTAAAGCTGGAGCATGACCCCGACCAGCTAAAAACGCTGAATGAGGAACAGCAGGCCGCTTTTGGCGAGATAAATAAGGCTTTGGGCGAACAATCATTTTCCAACTTTTTGCTCTACGGCGTTACTGGAAGCGGTAAAACGGAAGTGTATATTCATGCTCTAAAAAAAGCGCTGGAGCAGGGTAAGGGCGGATTAATACTGGTACCCGAAATTGGCTTAACGCCTCAGATTGTGAAGCGATTCCATATGATTTTTGGAGATGATATTGCTGTGCTGCACAGCCGGTTGACCAACCGCGAGCGCTATGATGCCTGGCGGGCGCTGCAGAAAGGAGAAAAGCGGATCGCAATAGGGGCACGTTCAGCAGTGTTTGCTCCTGTGCAAAATTTGGGGTTGATTATCGTTGATGAGGAGCATGATACTTCTTACAAGCAAGAAGATCCTGCGCCCCGGTACCACGGACGCGATGCGGCTATCATGCGGGCTCATATCAATGATGCTGTTGTAGTCTTGGGATCAGCAACCCCGAGCATGGTTTCGCTGTATGGGGCTAAAAACGGCAAGAGCACCTTTCTTTCGCTCACCCGGCGTCCTTTTGAAGCGAAGCTGCCGCAGGTGAAAGTACTTGATCTTAAACAGTATCGTTCGGCCATGCGGGGACCAATTGCAGTGCCGCTTTTCGAGTCGATTAAAGAAGCTGTAGAAAATGATGAGCAGGCTATACTTTTATATAACAGAAGAGGATTTTCATCATACTTACAGTGCCAAAACTGCGGTGAAATTCCGGAGTGTCCCAATTGTTCGGTGAGTCTTACTTTTCATAAATCAAAAAAACAGCTGCGATGTCATTATTGTGGCTATTCCGTGAGACAGCCCCGCAGTTGCAAGGAGTGTGGGCACGATGTAGTATCCCCGCAAGGAAGCGGCACTCAGCAGCTTGAAGAAGAAATATCTGAACTGTTTCCCGCTGCCGAAACTTTGCGTATGGACTTTGATACTACTTCTGGAAAGGATGCGCACTCAAAAATACTTAAGGCGTTCGGGCGTAAGGAGGCCGATATTTTAGTGGGGACGCAGATCGTGGGCAAAGGGCTGGACTTTCCCGATGTTACCGTTGTCGGTGTAATTGATGCAGATACGGAGCTGGCTTTTCCCTCTTTTCGATCAGGAGAACGGATGTATCAGCTGTTGAGTCAGGTGGCAGGTCGTTCGGGCCGAGCGGAAAAAGAGGGGCAGGTATTTTTTCAAACTTGGCAACCCGATCATCCCGCAATAAAAATGGCGCAAAAACATGATTACAAATCCTTTGCGCGCCAAGAGCTGGCTTACCGAAAAATGCTACAGTACCCGCCCTACTCGCGCATTATTCGATTTATCTTTAAGGGAAAAAGGGAAAATCGGGTTCGGCAAGTGGCGCAAAAATTTACCGGCTGTCTTACCGAAGTGTTAGGCGGATTTGATTCCGTGTTGGGACCGTCACCCGCCGCTATTGCAAAGATGCAGAACTTTTACCGCTGGGAAAGCTTTATAAAGGTGAACCCATCCAACGGGGCAGCAGCTATAGAAAAAATGATCGACAAAACTTTTGAGCGCTATGATCAGCAGAAGCCAAAGGGGGCAAGTTCGGTACGGATCAATGTGAATGTAGATGCACTTGAATAGCAATAGATGGAACTTGGACCGATCCGGCCTTACATCAATTTTAGAATGAGTTGAAATTTTTCCTCATTTTTTCAGCTGATAATGACCCATTTCTTCCTTCCTTTTCGTATTCCATAATAAATCCACATTAAATTGTTAACCGGTATCGCTTTCAATACAAAAGAAAGGGTACCAAATGATAAAAGAGATTATGAAAAGGCTATTACCTATGTATGTGATGTTTTTATTTACGGCTCTCACTATTGTTTCATGCAGTTCTAACAGCACGGGGCCGGAAGAGAAATTGGCATCCAGCCAAACTTATCAAGTGAGCGTATCTGTTACGCCTTCTGACGGAGGGACGGTGAATTTA
>CAZYOD010000139.1:0-6666 GCA_964648635.1 uncultured Balneolaceae bacterium
TGGCGGAAGATATGCGGGATTTTATCTCTTATTTCGCCGAAAAAATGGAAATCCTTGAATAGAATATCGAATAATGACCAAGGAATACAGAAGTTCGAAATTCCTTGATTGATATTCTTCGGTTCTCCCGTGTTCTATTCAAATATGATAGAGCCGAAAGTAACGGCGCTTTCTCGTTTTTGCTCGTTCCAGAGGCCGTAGTCAATCACTTTTCCTTGCAGATCAGGCTTAGCTTGTAAAAAAGTATAGAGGGGCGGGAATCCGCAAATCCGGTAGGGGTCAAAATCTTCTTTCACTAATTCCAGCATCTTGCTTGGCTGATTGGAAGCCCCGAATTCTAAAAATTTTTGGTCAAATCTTTTGACTTCGCTGAACTTTGTAGCTGCGGCAAAATCGTCCCCAAATTTTTTACCAAAGTGCGCCAGATCTCCGCTGATCAGGAAAAAGGTTTCCTCGTCACCGAATTGTGCCTGCAGAAGATCAGAAAAGCTGCTCAGCTGCTGACCGAGATGTCCATTTTCCATATAGAACAGGTCGTCTAATCCCCCAATTAGAAACGGAACAATTTCATACTCGTGATCCCATAAGTAGCTCAAAAAGAGCAGGTGCATTTCAATACTGTGTTCCATGCGATGCGCCCGATCCCGAATAGTTATGCCGTAGTTTCCGCTCTCATCTTGTAATCGATTAATGGCATTTTGATCTCGGGGGATTGTACTCAGAGGCAGTTGAAAGTCTTTGTTAATCAGTATAAAAGGAGCATTTTTGTAGAAATTCGTATACAATCCCGCATAATGCGAAGTCGCCAGGATAACAACGCGCTGGGGTTTTATATTCCTAATGGGAGCAAAAGCCTTTACATAACTCTCGAGGGCAACCCGGGGGTCGATATGTGGGGCATAAAGTGCTTTGGCAGAGTTCGCAAATTCGTTTTCATCGGGAGTATGCTCAGCAAAAGCTCTATCAAGATATTGTTTGAGTTCATCAGGATCTTTCGGAAAAGAACTTCCTGCGACGGACGATGGGTGAATATTCGAATGTTCGTATTGACCTTCGATTTGTTTAGCATGTTTTTCAAAATAATTCGAAGCCAGCAGTCGGTGCTTGTCTAAAAGCTGAACAAATTGAAGGAGATCGTGTTCGCTTATGTTTCCATTCAGGCTCGGTTTCAGATCTGTAATACTGGTAGTACCGTCAAATAACGTCAGCAGCTGGCCGGCATCGCGGTGTAGAGCAAATTCAGATGATGCATAGCCCCGCTCATCATGAAAATAGAGATAGGAATCTCCATTCTCTTTTATGGGGATGGGTTGCAGATCCCGCCGTAGTTCTGGAATCGGCTGTGATTTAGAATTGAAAAGTTTTTGTCCACTCATTTTTGGTATCTCTTCCTGCAGGTTATGCTGATAAATACAGATGTGTTAATCAATGGTGTTTGCGCTCTCAGTGGCAGTTCAGTTCTTTCTCATTTGTTGACACTTACACTTAATTCCATATTGTTCACAAAGCGGGTGCTCCGGTGGTTCGGAAATCCTCGATTTGCAGGCATTCCGACCATGATGAATGATTAAATGCGATAGGTTTGTCCAGTGTTCCCGTGGAAACAGGGCCATCAGATCGCGCTCGATTTTTTTCGTGTTTTTTTCGTGCTCCGTCAGCCCGTAGCGATTTGCAAACCTACGCACATGCGTATCCACAACGACGCCCATATTTATGTTAAAGGCATTACCCAAAACTACATTGGCCGTTTTCCGAGCCACACCATAAAATTCCAGCAGGTCATCCATCTTCTGTGGGATCTCCCCCTCGTGCTCTTCTACAATAGCTTGGGATGATTGCTTAAGTGCTTTGGCTTTATTGCGGTAAAATCCGGTGGATCGAACCAGTTCTTCCAGCTCCTGGATAGGTGCCTTAGCCATGGCTTTCGGAGTGGGATAGGCTTCAAACAAATCAGGAGTCGTTTTGTTGACGCGAACGTCGGTACACTGCGCACTTAAGATAGTGGCACATAACAATTCAAATGGATTCCGATAATCCAGTTCGCAAATGGGATCGTAGTGCTCATAGAGTTCATTTAAGATTTTCTTTGCACGTGCTTTTTCTTCTTCGGATTTCTTAGGAAGTCTCGGGAGATCTTCGTATTGCTTAGTTTTCGCCATTTGTGATAATTGTTTCTGGTGATACTTGCTTAATGCTTTGGTTTTATCCTGTCCGCCCCGGCGGATCAGGATCTGCGATCAAAAAGTCTTTATAACCGGTAGATTTCATCAAGTAAAATGTCCTACCTTTGGCCTCATTGAATAAATGAAAACAATCAGAATGTCTCTACCAAAAGAAAAGGCAACAAAATTAGTTTCCTCTCCATATGCCTGGCTTGTTCTCGGGTTATTGACGCTCATCTATATTTCCAGCTTTGTGGACCGACAGATTATTGCCGTGTTGGCGCCGAGTATTCAGGATGAACTATCGCTCAGCAACTTTCAAGTAGGCATTCTTTACGGCACGGCCTTTTCCTTTATCTATGCACTGTGCGGGATCCCGATGGGGCGGTTGGCCGACATCTATTCGCGAAAGCTGATGATTGTGGCCGGGCTGGTAGTCTGGAGCCTAATGACGGTCGTCAGTGGATTTGCGACTTCGCTCACTTTTCTAATCGTCGCCCGTTTTTTTGTGGGAATCAGCCAGTCGGCCCTCAGTCCGGCGGTGTATTCGTTGCTTGCGGATTATTTTCGCCCCGAACAACGCGGAACGGTATTTTCAATTTATGCGGCCGGTATTTTTCTGGGAATCGGAGTAGCCTTTCTCGCAGGTGGCACCATCGCTCAAACGTATGATTGGCGAACGTCTTTGATGGCTGTTGGTGCGCCCGGCTTACTGATTGCAGTGATAGCTTGGGTTGTGATTAAAGAGCTTCCCCGTGGAATCACGCGATTGAAAAACGCCCGGCGATTTGATACCGAGCAATCCTTCGGCGACGTGGTTCGGTACATCATCCGAAAAAAAACCGTGCGTTATCACTTTATAGGATTTTCGTTCCTGGCGTTTACGGGTTACACTATTCTTGGTTTTGTCGGAATTGTTCTGACTGATATCCACGGTGCGGGTGATTTGATTCCGCAGTATGGTTGGTTTATGCTGGCAACAGGCGGCAGCGTGATGGCATCGGGCAAAGCTGCCGACTTGCTAGCCCGAAAGTTTGATGCGTCAAAGCGTTTTGTGCTGGGTATGGTGGCGGGACTGGCGTGTTTGCCGCTCTACTATTTGGGACTTTTTGCCGAAACTGCTACCACAGCTCTTATCTTAATTGGTTTGGCAAATGTGATTTCCTCATCCTACAACGGGGTTGCCGCGGCTATCCTGCAGTATTTGGTGAAGCCCAACATGCGTGCACTGGCCGGCGGTCTCTATCTTTTTGTGATAAGCGTGGTGGGATTTGGCATTGGTCCGCCACTTACCGGCTGGCTGATGGATACGTTTTTCACCAGTGACTACGGTGCGGCCAAAGCTTTAATGCTGGTGTTTGTATGCTGCGGAGTTTTGGGAAGTCTGAGCTTTTGGAAAGCTATGCAGACCTATGGGTTGGACGAAGAGGTAGAATAGTTAGACCTGCACATAGGATTGGTTATCCTGTTGATTGTGTGATGTTGGTGTTTGGGATGCGTTGGGCATCTTGGCAGTAAACTCGTTTATCAGCCTACCGAACGATGCATGGAATTAGACCATGGGCTTAAATCTACTGGTTCACTCTGCCTATAACTCCGGAAACTCACAGATAACCTTTTAATCCGTGAGAGTCCTCGGCTAGAACTCTTTAACTTCTTTTACTGCTACTTTCCCTAAAAATGGAATCCAGCCATTCCATAACCCCGCGCTGGGTGGTAACATCTTGTGATAAATTTTGATGGAGTTCGGTCTCGATTTTCCGGGCCTTCTTTTTGTCGGTGATATTTCGATCCTCAGCATATTCGTTGATTAAATTCAAAACCGCTTTACCGTCTTCTCTGTCAAATAAATTGCTGTCAGGTTCTTTTTTCGATGACTTTCCCGGCTGAGAAGTCCATGAATAATCATATTGCAAATCACCTTTTTCGATTAAAGCCATAATATTCTCATCTCTTTTGGTTTAGATTACGTCAGTTATCTTAACAAACTCCGAAGGGCTTTTGTTCTCTCTTTTTGGTCTTGATCTTGCTTGTATTCTACATTATGTAACTTGCATCCTGCGACCTGCATCTTGATCACACCTCATTCAATGCCTGGCCCAGAGCCTGAAGCGACTCCTTCGCATCACCAAAAAACATCTGATTGGTTTCTTTATAAAAAAGCGGATTGTCGATGCCGGCAAAACCGGGACTCAAGCTACGTTTAAAGATAATTGTTCGTTTGGCCTCATCTACATTCATGATGGGCATTCCGTAAATGGGGCTGCCCGGCTCGGTTTTGGCAACAGGGTTTACGACATCATTGGCCCCAATAATCAGCACCACATCCGTCGATTTGAACTCGGGATTGATTTGCTCCATATCATAAAGCTGATCGTAGGGCACATCGGCTTCAGCCAAGAGTACGTTCATATGTCCGGGCATTCGTCCCGCCACAGGATGAATACCGTACTTCACTTCTACACCTCGCTTTTCGAGTTTGTCAGCCACCTCTTTAAGTGCGTGTTGCGCTTGAGCAACTGCCAGACCGTAGCCGGGTACAATTACCACACGCTCCGAATAGGCACACTGCAGAGCAACATCATCCGGTGTTGTTTCGCGGACTGTTTTGTCCGTATCTGCTGCCGGATCGGCACCCGAGCCGCCATCTCCGCCGAAGGCTCCAAACAGCACATTTCCCAGCGTACGATTCATTGCCTTGCACATAATATTTGTGAGGATGAGTCCCGCCGCACCGACCAGCGCACCGCTTATGATGAGCAGGTTATTGTTGATGACAAATCCTGCCATTGAAGCAGCCAGCCCGGAGTAGGAGTTAAGTAAAGAAATAACTACCGGCATGTCCGCCCCGCCGATAGGGATTACCGTAAGAATGCCGAGCAGCAATGCAATCCCAAACAACAGCCAGAAAGCAAGCTGACTAGCGGGATCAAAAGCAAGCCAGCCGACGAGCCCAAGCGTGCCGATCGTCAGCAGGGCATTAAAAATATTGTGTCCCGGAAAGGTGATGGGATTGCCGCTGATGAATCCTTTTAGTTTGCCGAAAGCGATGAAGCTGCCGGTGAAGGTGATTGAGCCGATCAGGATACTAAGCCCAATCGTTACCAGATCCTGAGTCGCAAAGACAGAAGCTTCCATTCGTGTAAATTCGCCCCAGGCCACCAGTGCCGAGGCACCGCCGCCAAAACCGTTAAAAATGGCCACCATTTCGGGCATGGCCGTCATTTCTACCTTTTTGGCGGCCGTTGCTCCGATCGCTCCTCCGACGAGAATGCCGGCAATGATATAATCAAATGAAAGAATTTGCTGGTCAAAAAGTGTGACGACTACGCCGATCAACATACCCAGAGCTGCGAGCTGGTTGCCGGACCGGGCAGTGGCCGGTGAGCCGAGCCTTTTAATCCCGATAATGAATACGCCTGTTGCCAACAGGTAAAAAAGCTGAATAATATTTGGGAGCACCGCCTGTACGGATGGAGGTAAAAGTTCACTCATCGGTTTTCTCCTTTTTCTTGAACATTTCCAACATGCGGTCGGTCACCATAAATCCTCCGACAACATTAATGGTCGCAAAAACGATAGCAGCAAAACCAATGTATTGTGCAATTTGGCTGTCCATCTGTCCCGCTACGACAAGCGCCCCGAGGATTGTAATGCCCGAAATGGCATTGGCGCCTGACATCAAAGGAGTGTGTAGTGTGGGCGGCACTTTTGATATAAGCTCGAATCCCACAAAAGACGCCAGCACAAAAATGAAAAGATTAAATATGAGTCCGGACATAGTAATTTATGATTTATGAATGTCGAACAAGGAACAGAGAATTTCGAAATTCTTAATTCTTCATTCTTAATTTTCTTTTAGCATTGGACTGATAACTTCACCCTGGTGTGTGATTGTGGTGTTTAGCGTAATTTCGTCTTCAAAGTTGAATTCCGGTTTGCCTTCTTTTATCAGATGATTTAACAGCGCCAGCATATTTTTTGAATACAGCTGACTGGCATGATAAGCCAGCATGCTCGGGATGTTTAACGGACCCATAATCTTGACTTCGTTTCTAATGGCTGTTTCGCCGGGTTGGGTAAGCTCACAATTCCCGCCTTGCTCAGCAGCCAGATCTACAATAACAGCCCCCGGGTGCATATCCTCGACCATTTGTTTAGTTACGAGTAAAGGAGCCGGTTTCCCCGGAATGAGAGCAGTAGTAATAATAATGTCTGATTTTTTAGCGTGCTCGTGAATTACCTGGCGCTGCCGCTCCTGTTCGTTTTCTGCGAGTTCTTTGGCATAACCGCCTTCGGTTTCAGACTCTTCATCCAGATCCGGTACTTCTACAAAGGTGGCTCCCAGGCTTTCGACCTGCTCTTTGACGACGGGGCGAATATCGAATGCCTCAACCACCGCCCCCAGTCGTTTCGCTGTGGCTATAGCCTGCAACCCAGCAACGCCCGCGCCCAGCACCAGAACTTTAGCCGGAGCGACCGTACCTGCTGCCGTCATCATCAT
>CAZYOD010000140.1:0-4864 GCA_964648635.1 uncultured Balneolaceae bacterium
TTTTGACATTGATCAGGACACCTAACCAAATCAATCCAAATAGAATTCCATAAGATTCAGTCGCCCAAACAAATGCCAATATCGCGGGCTGTTTGCATTGTGTCACTTTCCAAAGGAACAGCCTTCATCTTGCCGGCAATGCTCGTTATTGGGATGCTGGTAAGCTTGTTATCCTTAAGAACTACCAGTTTATTGTAATCCTTTTCCTGGATACAACGAATGGCCGCAGCACCAAATCTCAAAGAGATCAACCGATCATAAGTCGAAGGAGAACCGCCCCGCTGCAAATGTCCCAACACCACTGAGCGTGACTCTTTACCTGTCCGTTCCGTAAGTTCTTTTGCAACATGATCGGCAATACCGCCCAACTGAACCTCTTGCCCAACGGACTTACCTTTCGTTACCAAATCTCCTTCTTTATGGGTCGCACCTTCTGCCACTACAATCATGGTGTAGTGGCGCCCTTTGGATTCACGCTCCTTTATTTTTTTAACAATAGAATCGTATGAAAAGGGAATTTCCGGAATTAACACCACATCGGCTGAAGAGGCAATACCGGAGTACAGGGCAATCCATCCGGCGTAACGCCCCATCACTTCCACCACCATCAACCGTTGGTGCGATTCTGCCGTAGTAGTAATGCGGTCGAGCGCTCCCGTGGCAATATCAATGGCTGTATCAAAGCCGAGGGTTACATCACAACCGTAAATGTCATTATCGATGGTTTTGGGTACACCGACTATATTTAACCCTTTCTTAATCAATTTGCTGGCAATAGCCATCGAACCGTCCCCGCCGATTGCGACCAAGGCATCGATGCCGTACTCCTCGAACCTCTCCACCAGGTGATCCGAAACATCATGACTATCCCAACTGCCGTCATCTTTTTGATAGGGCATTTTAAACGGATTTCCTCGGTTGGCCGTCCCCAAAATGGTACCGCCCTGCATCGTAATTCCGCGCACCGAACGCGCATCCAATTTTACAAACGGCTCATCGGTATAAATAGAACCGTATCCGTTTTTTATGCCGTACACCTCCCATCCCCGTTTAAGTGCTGCCAACGTTGCTGCACGGATAGCCGCATTGAGGCCGGGGGCATCGCCACCCCCGGTATTGATTGCAATTTTCATATATCAGGCGTTTTCTTCCAGTGGTTCGCGTAGCATACGAAACACTTCTTCCACCCGTTCGATTCCCAATCCGCGCCGCAATATTTTGGTGTTATCATCCGTCATATCCAAAATTGTTGTCTCTTTCGACGGCAACTCCTGCTGATTGTCGATCGTCACATCCACCAGCTTCTCGAATTCGCGCAAAAAGGGCTCGCGATCAAACTGCTTTAGAGCGTTGCCATTCATCTCCGGCTTCTTAGCGGTAATAGCCAGCATCGGATTTCCGAGTTCGCGTACCAGTCCTTCGCAAATCGGGTAATCGGGCACACGAAATCCTACCGTTTTTTTCTTGGGATGAACGAGCAACTTGGGTACCTGTTTAGTAGCCGGCAAAATAAAAGTGAACGGGCCGGGAATTAACCGCTTAATTAGTTTAAAATTATAATCCGAAATATGGGCGAACTTTGCTATTCCGGAAAGGGAATCGCAAAGTATTGTCAGATGATCATCTTTTCCTAAAGCTCGGATTTCACGAATCCGTTCAATACCTTTTTTATTTTTATAATCACATCCGACCGCATATTGACTGTCAGTCGGGAACAATACAAGGGCTCCTTCTCTTATTTTGTCTGAAATTTCAAAAAGTCGTTTAACATGGGGGGTTTCAGGGTGCAGTTTGATGCGTTCTGCCATGAATAACCTCATTTTTTGAATGTTATGGATACATTAGATAAGCTCGAAATAAAGCAGGGAATGATACATTTTAAAAAGTTGTGATAATACTCTGAATGGGATAAAATGAATTGTCATAATTCCTCCGCTTTATATGTCTTGGATTTTATTTATAACATATTGATCTCGGATAATCAATACTATTTTTAACTAAACTCGAATAAAAATCATTACAAATATGGAAACCTCAGTTCAAGCTCAATGGTTGGGGCATTCGGCCTTTAAGCTCATTAGTCCTAACGGTAATACGATCTTAGTCGATCCCTTTTTGTCGCAAAATCCTTCCACACCGGACAAGTATAAAGAACAAAACGACATCGATTATATTCTGCTGACCCATGGGCACGAGGATCATGTGGGCGACACGCTGGATATAGCCCAAAAAACCGGCTGCACGGTAGCATGCATGGTGGAGCTTTCTCGGCTGCTGGTGAGCAAGCACGGACTAAATGAAGACCAGGCGGTAGAGTTTAACAAGGGCGGCACCGTTGATTTTGATGATTTTTCTGTGACCATGGTTTCGGCCAATCACAGCTCCTCCTTCCAGGGAGATTACGCCGGCGACCCCGCCGGACTGGTCATCTCTTTTGATGATGATATCACCTTCTATCATCTGGGAGACACCAATATTTTTTATGATCTGGAACTTTACGGTGAACTTTATGAACCCGATGTGATTGCTGTTCCGATGGGCGACTACTATACTATGGGTCCCGAAGAAGCGGCCATGGCCTGCGACTTCATCCAGGCAGATTACGCAGTACCCATCCACTACGGAACATTTCCGCCACTTGTAGGAGATCCCAATGATTTCAAGGAGTACACCGAAGAAACTACCGATACGGAAGTCTGGATTCCAAAACCGGGAGAGAACTTCCTGAAATAATTTCGCAAACAACAAGTCTAATAAAAGGACGCGGTAAACCCGTGTCCTTTTTATTTGGGATTTACTTTTCTGAAAGAACCGGCGGCCGCACCGTAAGTACCGGCATGTCCAGAGAATGCGCTACTTTTTCAGTTGTAGAACCCAGGAAAAAATGAGCCAGTCCACCGTGTCCGTGTGTGGCCATAACAACGGCATCAGCATGTTCGGTAGCGTAATCCTTAATACCTAAATGAGCCGAAACTCCCTTCTCAGTAACCGTGTAGAAATTAATCCGCTTACTTGAAGCTCCCTCAGAAATGACAAACTGATCCTCAAAGTCAACCTCGCCGCGCGCAAGCTGAATACTTCCTTTATCAGCTAAAAAATCCTCCAGGCGGTTTATAAGAGCTTCATAAATATTTTCTTCTTCCGATTTCTGCGGATCCCGGCTCTCATCCATTGGAATCCCGTAAAGCTCATGGACATGGTAAAAGATAATTTCAGCATCCCAGACATCAGCAATTGCCAATGCCAATGGTAACGCCGAAAAAGAAATCGGAGAACCGTCGGTAGGTAACAAAATTCGTTTTAGCTCCTGAGAAACCAAAGACCTATTAACGGAAAAGACCGGCACATCTGACTGTCGAATCACTTTATCTGTTGTCGAACCCCGCAACAAATGCGATCCGTGCCGTCCTTTTGACGCCATAACAATTAAATCATAATCCTTTTCCTCAGCCAACCGCAAGATAGCTGCCGATGGTTTCCGGTCGATGTTGGACATCTGTTCTCCTTTGGTATCCTCGGATAAATACTTATCCATTACTTCTTGGAGCTTTTGCCTGGCTTCTTTCTGCGCGGTAGGATACAACTCCTTGTCTATCATATCCAGCGGCGCCTCCATCCGTGCAATACTTTCATTAAAGTACGTGAGAGTGGGAATCACATGCAGAAAATCTACACGTGCCCCGAAACGGCGGGCAATTTCCTGTGCATATTGATAAGCGGGTTCGGCATTATTCGAAAAATCGGTGGGCACTAGTATCTTCTTGATGGGCTTCATGATGAACGGATTTGTTACCTTTATTACAGGTTAGGTCTCCGTCCGCAAATAGTCAAGCCCCACTACCATAATAAGTCCAATTATCATTCCCCAAATCCCACTCCAAAAATGCTTGGTTTCGGCTCCCTCAACCGTAACATACGGTACAAAAGGATCACTTTTTATCAGCTTTTTCCGCACCTTCAGCAGCTCTACTTTTTGGGGGATATCAGAATCCGATCCCGTTTTTACAATTTTGCCCAGACGGTTAAACGTAGGACGGTTTTCGTCGGGAGGATTACTGCGCAATTCCACGGCCAGATCGCTGTTATAAGCAATTTTATCCTCTATCGTAACGACCTCATCGTACGTACGATGTTGATACGGCCAGATAACGTACAGCGATCCAATCAGAAAACCGATAAGTACTGCCAGCGTTTGGGCATAATATCGATTGAGTAACCACGACAACAAGCGTGAAAATAAAGCTAAGCCCACTGCTGCTCCAATGAAAAACGGCGAAAGTGTTAACAATCCGTTCAGAGTTTCCGAAGTACCCAGCTTGCTGATCTGTGTTAAAACAAAATCGTATTTTCGCAAAATGAGCAGCAGATATGATCCCGATATGCCCGGAAGAATCATCGCGCAGATAGCAATAGACCCACTTAAAAATACAAAAAGCGGTGTTTCAGGAGTATCAGCGGGCACAAGCGACACCACCCAAAACCCGATGCCGGTGCCCACCAAAATCATCGCCCCATGTACCCAGTTGAATCCTTCAATCGCTTTGGCCAATACAAAAATGGATCCCACAATTAATCCAAAGAAGAGCCCGAATACCAGCTCGGGATTGGTAAACATATACACCTGCAACGGCACCACTTTGGTAAAAAACAGCACGGCTCCAAAAATGCCTGAAAGCAGCATCACTATAAATCGCCAGTGAACCTCTTGCAGGGCCGCTCGAAATTGAAAAGTTAAAAGGCGTTTAAAAAAAGCGACATCAAAACTTTTAATGGCATTAATGAGACGGGTGTATATTCCGACAATCAGCGCCATAGTTCCGCCGCTGACGCCCGGTACAATATCTGCTGATCCCATTAAAAATCC
>CAZYOD010000140.1:4964-6625 GCA_964648635.1 uncultured Balneolaceae bacterium
TCCTTCCAGCCCTTTTTACCGATGAGAGGTACAAATTTAAAATCACTGAAATGCTCTTCCTCGAATTCATCTTCTCTAATCTTGATAATGCGAATCATTTCCTGCCGCTTATCGTCTCCTACGGGCACCACCAGCCGTCCGTTCAGGCTCAACTGTTCTACTAAATCTTCGGGCACTACCGGCGCACCGGCCGTCACAACAATCGCATCATAAGGGGCATAAGCAGACCATCCAAGTGTACCGTCTCCCAATTTCACCCGCACCGAATAGCCAAGCTCGCGCAAAGTCGATCGCGCTCTCTCGTACAGCTCTTTGTGTCGTTCAACGGTATAAACTTCCGCACCGAGCTCGCATAATATAGCCGCTTGGTATCCCGATCCCGTACCGATTTCAAGCACTTTTTCACCCGGCTTTACCTCCAGCAATTCGGTCTGACGAGCTACCGTAAATGGCTGCGAAATAGTCTGCTCTTTTCCGATGGGCAACGCCGTATCTTTATAGGCGCGATCTTGCAGCGCGGTATCCACAAAAATATGACGCGGAACGATATTAAAAGCCTCAAGCACACGCTGATCCTTAATCCCTTTATCCGCCAGCTGTTCCACTAATCGACGACGACGCTGCTTAAATTTCGGATTATCTGCTCCTGAACCCCTATTTAACATATTTTTTTAAAGATTAAACCCACTATTTTCATTAACATATAACATAAAGAACTTGTAGCAATAAATTCGATATTTTAATCTACTACAACTTTAAAATCAGTTTTTCTAGGGATAAAATTCAACTGAGCCAAAATTATGAAAACTTTCCTAAAGATAGGCGCTGCAGTCCTTGCACTGCTCTTTGTTCTCATCCTGGGACTAAACTTATACTTTACGGATGAGCGTCTTAAAGACACCGTGATGCCCTATGTAAATGATGCCTTGGGACGAACGGTGGATGTTGAGTCAATGTCCCTAACGTTTTTCAGCACTTTTCCCCAGCCGGGACTCAGTATCGAAAATATGCGCGTGCCCGGCGAAACAGAATCCGACACACTGCTTTCCCTGGATGAACTAGTCGTTTCCGTTAAACTGTTTTCGCTAATGGGAGACCAAATCAACATTTCGGAAGTCAGCCTGCAAAACCCGCGTTTTACGTACGTAGTAGATGCTGACGGAAGCACAAATATCGATTTCCTGATGGAAAGTGAAGAGGCCGAGGAAGATACGACCGCCGGATATGCAGTCAACATTCCCTATTTTACTTTAACCGACGGTAATTTTGGCTATCGGGATGCAAGCTCCAACACCGAGGTGCAATTCGATGATCTCGATGCAGATATCTCCATGAGCTATTCTGATCTCATCAACAGCACCATCGATCTACAGCTGGGCGGGCTTTCGGCCGAAGTTAATGACACCACTTACCTTAACGGCCTGCCCCTGAGTCTCACCCAAAAATCAACTATTGATCTGGAAAATGAAACTGTTACCCTCGACGAAGGCACCTTTTCCATTCGCGGGCTGGCGCTGAATTTAACCGGCTCAATATCCGACTGGAGTAATACGCTGACCGGCGATCTCAAGATCAATTCTTCGTCTGATAATTTTGGCGAACTACTACGGCTGGTTCCCGAAGAATATGCAGAAAATATAGAAGGACTTGATACCCGAGGT
>CAZYOD010000141.1:0-6590 GCA_964648635.1 uncultured Balneolaceae bacterium
CAGCATCTGAATTAGAAGTATCCGCTGCGGCGTTTGCGTATTCACGATATTTGTCAAACCATTCCGGAGCCAGCTCAGACAAATTAACAGTAAGCGAATCTTCAGTACCTACCGTGAACTCTCCCAACCTTTGTCCCGACAACTGAAGTTCATCGTTAACCATTAAGGTACGATCACGCCAAATCTGATCTATTTCGTAAAGGTCAAATCCTTGTGTGGAGGTTGTATCTCCATAAACCTGACCGGACTCATACATCAATTGCATGAGCATTGTGGCATCTGACTGAACACTGTCACCGGAGGCAGGGAGATTAGGTTTTAAATAACCTACAGCCAGCATGTTTCCAAAAAGCTGGTCTTCATATTGACCGGCTGAAAAATAATTGAGCTCTCCGGAATACGAATTGGGATTAATAGCCTGAACACCGTTAATAATAAGGGTGTCAGATACTACCTCGGATTGGGAAGCGCCAAGCTCTGAACCCACCGAACCGGGATTCTCACAGGCACTTACTCCCAATACAATACCACTAATGAAAATTAAATAAAATAATTTAATGTGCTGAAAGGGGTTGTCCATTAAGTTCTGCAACGAAATACTACTCTGAATTTATGATTCTTCTGTTTCTTCGGTTCCTGCGATTTCGTCGTAATAGGCGGCAAATTGGTCTGATACATCCTCAGGCGAACCTTGAATTTTCTTTGGAGAAATATTCATCTTTTCAAAAAGGTCGTCGAGCTGATCAGTAATATGATTGCCTGTAACGATATGATCACTGTATTTTAAACCAAGTGTACGTAAGTCAACGTTATCACCCTCGATAAGATTGTCCCGATCTACAGAATCAGGCAATCCGACAAGATCTAACAGCTTCTTGTTAAACACTCCATTGTTTTCGGGGTGATGGATATTGTAGACCACCTTTGTATCCTTAAAAAGATCCAGATCGTTATACTTTTCTTTTGCCAACAGCGGAATAAGACCGGCAGGCCAATCGTGGCAGTGAATAATGTCAGGCTTCCAACCCAGCTTGGCTACTGTTTCTAACACGCCTTTACTATAAAAAACGATTCGTTCGTCATTATCATCAAAATGTTCATCATTTTCCGGATCCATGAACATCGCCTTTCTTTTGAAATAGGTATCATTATCCAGAAAATAAACCTGAAGCTTGGCATTGGGGATACTCGCGACCTTGATACGCATGCTTTCGATTTTGTCACCTATCTCAACCTCAATACCTGAAAGGCGGATAACCTCATGCAGTCGATTTCTGCGATCGTTTATCGTACCGTACTTCGGTAACAAAATGCGAATTTCATACCCTTTATCCTGCAGAGAAGCAGGCAAAAAACGTAATAAATCGGCCGTGTGAGTCATTCGGGCAAAAGGAGAAATCTCGGCAGCAGCGTATAATACTTTCATGGATGCTAATGAATTCGTTGATATTTATTTATTTGTCACTCGTCGGACTCGCTATTTTCTTGATCAACATAGAGTTGGTTCATTTCATCATCGTCAAGAGAATAAAAGTCAAATAGCGTATCACTCCGAAGTCCAAGGCGTAACGTCTCGACGGGAATCACCTCTGATGGTTGTACATTCCCAAGGTTTACATTACTTCCGAACTTTCGAATAAACCAAACCTGCTGTGTCTTTTGAGGAGCCTCAAAAATTAAATTTTCTACCGGAACCTGATCAGCGATTTCATCAATAAGGCCGGATCGAACTTCGCCATTGGGACGAAAGACCCCAACGGTTCCGCTCTCACGAGCCTCACAAATAATTTTCCAGGCACCAGCATCAAGCTCTCGCTCAATCATTTTTACCCATTTATAGGGTGGAATAATATCATTCGGATTTTTACTCCCAATTTCCGACAAAATGGTAAAGTGCTTACTCATCTGCTGAATAATTTCCACTTTCCGCTTATCAGAAAGCCATATGGTACCATTGGAAACCTCAGCATGCTCAATGTTAAATCGGTCCAACAGCTCCATATAGGCGTCAAGTTGGTCACGGAGAACGTACGCCTCAAAAAGTGTTCCGCCAAAATAGACGGGAATATTCGCGTTTGAGTATACCGCAAGCTTTTCTTCAAGGTTTTGAGTTACGTAACTGGTACCCCAACCTAATTTCACTATATCAATATAATTGGAACAAGATTTGCAAAAATCTTCTACTTGCCGGACGCTTAATCCCTTGTCCAAGACAAGTGTCATTCCTTTTTCTCGAGGTTTTTCGGTACGCTTTGGGAGATGATTTAGCTTAAAAGCCATTGAATATTATAATTTTGACAATTTAAACGCACAAAGATACTAAAACGATGCCTGTTAATAAAGTTTATGAATATCTTTATTCCAAATAGACAAAAGAAAAAATGTGTTCCATCGCACCACATTAATGCGAATTATTTTCCGGTTTTAACAAAAATGCAGTATACGAAGGCACCCATATATGCTGATTGACTCCCGTTCCCGAATGACCACCTTCGTTTTTGCCACCATAATAATGGGAGTCGCTGTTAAAAACCAGCCGATACTGCGTATGGTCGAAGGGATCCAAATGACAGTTATCAACCTGCTGGGCTGAAAAATTTAATACACACAGCAAATGGTCGGAGGAACCCACGGCCCTACGCTTAAAAGCAAAAAAAGCAGGAATCTGCTGCCCCAACTCAACCCACTCAAATCCTTCGGGATCACGATCCAGCTGATGTAGAGATTTATCCTCACGATAGAGGGTATTTAAATCCTCAACAAGATTTTTCATCCCCTGATGCGGGGCACGGCTTAATAAATGCCACTGCAAACCCCGACCCTCGGCCCACTCTCGTGTTTCGGCAAACTCTCCGCCCATAAAAAGTAATTTCTTTCCGGGATGGCTATAAAAATAGGTAAGTAAAAGGCGCAAATTAGCAAACTGTTCGGCTTTGCTACCCGGGCTCTTTAAAAGCAGGGGCTTCTTCAAGTGTACCACTTCATCATGAGAAAGCGGAAGTACAAATTTTTCCGATTCATTATACATCATCGGAAACGTAATTTTATCCTGATTCCGGGTTCTCCCCTCGGTATCCATCTGGATATATTCCAGGGAATCATTCATCCAGCCCATATTCCATTTATAATCAAACCCCAACCCACCCTGACCGACCGGTATTGTAACCCCCGGCCATGAGGTTGACTCCTCGGCAAAAGTTAACACGCCCGAAAATTCACGATGGATAATTCTATTGAAGTCTTTCAAAAATTGAATCGCTTCCAGGTGCTCATTACCGCCATATTTATTGGGTGACCATTCGCCCTCACCTTTCGAATAATCCAGGTAAAGCATTGAAGCCACTGCATCAACACGAAGACCATCTACATGAAAGTGGTCACACCAAAACTGCGCATTTGATAACAAAAAATTTCTGACGCCCCCTTTACCGTAATCAAAAATATATGTGCCCCAATCTTTCTGTTCCCGCCTTTGGGGATCATCATATTCGTACAGAGGCTGACCGTCGAACATCTGAAGACCCTGCTCATCTTTCGGAAAATGTGCCGGCACCCAGTCTAATATTACTCCCAAACCGTTTTTATGGCATTCATTCACAAAATACATGAAATCCTCAGGCTCCCCGAACCGGCTTGTAGGAGCGTAATAACCGGTAACCTGATATCCCCAGGAGGGATCATAGGGATGTTCGGCCACCGGCATTAGCTCAACATGTGTAAATCCTGCACTTTTTACATAGGGTATGAGCTTATCAACCAACTCCCGGTAACTTAAGTATTCATCTGTGCCCTTTCTCTTCCAAGACCCCAAATGCATTTCATATATAGAAATGGGCTTGTGAGAAGACTGCTTCTCCGCTCTACCTTGCATCCATTCGGTATCATCCCAGGAAAATTCATCTAAAGAATAAACTAAAGATGCCATTTTCGGACGCACCTCAGCCGCATAGGCATAAGGATCAGCCTTTAAAAAAGGGGGAGCATCCTCTGCTGTTTTCAGCTCATACTTATATAGTGCCCACTGCTCCACACCGGGCACAAAGGCGGTCCAGATCCCTGTGGATTCATCTTTATGCATAGGGTTCCGCCGACCATCCCATTCGTTAAAAGAACCGACCACGCTAACGCTGTAAGCATGAGGTGCCCAAACAGCAAAATAAACCCCGTCATCCTTTAGATGAGCACCCAAGTACTCATAAGCTTTGGGGGTTTTGCCGGTTTCCCAGGCTTTTTTTTCGTTATCTGTCAGAATGGCTTCCAAATTAATTCATTGGTGTGAACAGCTGTAAAAGTTAAAGTATAGATAATGTAAAAGAAGGAAAACAATGGCATTTCATACTATCTGATTGAGCAGGACATCAACTTTACCAGTGCCTTTTCATCAGATGTATCTAAAAAAGGTTTCCCTGACAGCTTAAAAACTTTGAAAGACTCGTTTATCTACGGGCAAATAAAAATACTTATGAACCAGCAAGCGGGCTTCTGGTTACTGTTGTTTTTGACGCTTCCATTCGCTGTATTGGTCGCGACGGGTTGTGACTTTTTTTAGATAATTTCTGGCCTCGGCAAATTCCAAGTTTTCTCGTAAATAACTGTAATTTTCCTTTGGTGACATGCTGTTAATTTTTGCAAAGGCCCTGGAAAGATTGGTATTCCCGGTATAAGCAATCGATATGTTACCCGCGCCGGTATTATAGGCACTGATCATTAAATATTCGCGTGTTGTAGTATCCTTAGCTTTTTTGAAGTAGTTTGAAGACAGAATATCAATAAAAGTACATCCCATCTGGATATTGTTGGCAGGCTGGAAAAGATATTCTTTTGTAGGTACGCCGTCCTTATTAAAGATTCTCCCGTAAGCATCCCGACCGCCTGTAGTCGGAACCAACTGCATCAGTCCATAAGCGTTGGCATGAGAGGCAGCCGTTGGATTGAAATAATACTCTACATGGATTATGGCAAAAACCAATGCCGGATCTAAGCCATGATCTTTAGCAAATCGATATACATCATTTTCAACCTTGCGGGCACGTTTTTCCAAGTGATCGTCCGCTAACGTAAAATCCACATAAACGACATATCTTGTTTCCCCGTCTTCACCTTTTACCTCCCGAGTGCTTGTATTTGTATCCGCAAGCTCTTGAGCATATTCATCTACAGACTTCTCTTCGGACTTATCAAGCTGGTCCTCTAACACAGCATCTTCTGTAACTTCTTTATTGGGGATTTTGTCCGTTTCAAACCCTTCTCTTGTTCCTTTTAACTTTAATGCAGAGGTAAGTTTCTCAGGCATTTCTTTTTTTATTTTCTCAGCTTCTTCCTTGTTTTCTGCCAAAACCTCTACAGAACCCTTACCTTGCTCAAAGTCTGTGGAAACTCTTAGGCTTCCGTTTTCTTTATATTCTACCCATTCTTTTTTTGAGCGCTCCTTAAAGTCGCCCCACTTCTGCTGCATTTCTTCTTTGAACTTTTCAAATTCCTCCTCATACGCTTCCCGATAGTTTTCATACTCTTCCACAGATTCCGCCACTCCGTTTTCAAAGTTCCCCAAGTATTGCTCGTAGCCCTGCTCATACTGTTGCTTAAAATTATCAAAGCTATCCTGGGCCAAAACAGAGGATACGTTTAGTAATAATCCAACAAAAAAAGATAGTGCAATAAATCTCCCTACTTGAAAAACCCGATCTCGTAAATTCATTTTGCTGCTTATATAAATTGATGTGCGATATACTCTCCTAACCACAAACGATAAAATAAAAAAATCCCGACCTGATTGGGGCCGGGATCTTCAAACCTGATCTTACTGACCCGAAGGCATACTTCCATTTTTCATTTCTTCAATGGATTTCTGCATATCCTCAAAAGCTTTCGATGCTTTAAACTTTGTATAAAGCTCCTCGTCTTTTGATAAGGTATTTTCAAGCGCCTGATTCATTGCATCGGCCGCCTCACCAACCGGAAGACGAGCTAAAATAAGAACTTCATGCTTCGTATTATTATCCCGCATATAAAATTTACTTTGATCTACATCGACACCGCGTAAGGTTTGTTGGCCCACCGATTTTGACACATCAGTAAAGACCTCACTGTAGTTACTGTTTGTACCCGATGTGGTTTCTTCAGCAAAATTTTTCTGCATTGCACTTACCTCAGATTCAAGTTTAAGAGTAAGTGCGGCCCGTGCATTTTGCAAAGCCTGTTTTCTAGCCATGCTGCGACGAGAAGATGTTGCTTCTCCCACCGCATACATATATTCATTGTCGCTGCTTGGAGGGTTTGTGTACCAACTTGGCAAGTCGCCTGAATTGTCAGTTGCATTTTCTGAACTGCTGCAACCTACAAACAGAAATCCAGCTAATAAGAATGATAGTAGTATACGTATTTTCATAATGATCCCTTTTATTTAATGAAGTAAATTAGTTTTAGCCCATCCTTGATGAACTTTGACCAACCTTGAGTTAAAGATGACAGTTTAAAAAAATTAGTTTTAAATTCACATTTCCACAGCAAATAGCTCTTAATACCTTTGGGAGACTTAAATTTTTAGCGTACAGAAAGCAATTCAGCGTTGATAAATTCAGAAAATTCTG
>CAZYOD010000142.1:0-6335 GCA_964648635.1 uncultured Balneolaceae bacterium
CCTCCAGGTGTTTTACCCGATATGTCCGAAAACGGTTATGACAAAGATGACTGGCCGCAGCTTCAGAAAAAAGTACTGGGTGCCAATATTCTGGTTATCGGCACCCCAATCTGGCTGGGAGAAAAATCATCCGTATGCAGAAAAGTGATTGAACGGCTTTATGCCTACTCCGGAAAGTTGAACGACCAAAAACAGTCGATCTATTACGGACGCGTGGGAGGCTGCGTTATCACCGGAAATGAAGATGGCATTAAGCACTGCTCAGCAGGAATTCTTTTCAGCTTGCAGCACTTGGGATATGCCATTCCCCCTCAGGCTGATACCGGCTGGATAGGCGAAGCAGGTCCGGGTCCCAGCTATGGGGATGAAAGTGAAAACGGGCCCGTTGGTTACGATAACGAGTTCACCCAAACTACCACCCGTATCATGAGTTGGAACCTCATGCATTTAGCACGCATGCTAAAAAGCGGCATTCCGGCAAAAGGTAACCAACGGTCCGAATAAATTTGCTCGGTATTAATCCATCAAGTATGCAGGTTGATAACCACAGCTGCACTGCAGATGACTGTGACCATCTGTTTGGGCATGCCAGTCAAGCTCAAGGGATATTCCTCCTGCTCCCACCGGAGCAAATAAAAAACAATCTGCTTACCGTCTAGACTCACATCCACGTTCATCCAGGTACCTTCAGAAGTAGAAAACTCCAGTTCTTGGTACGAGCCGGGCGGATTGTTGACATCCCAGCTTTCTTGTTCGTCTTGAGCTTCGGCAGAAAACACCCATCCAAAAATGAACAGAAGAAATAGCAGCTTTTTCATAGTCCCGCGTCTGATTGAAAATAATTTTTCAAAAAAAATAGGGTGGGATCGCGCGTTTTTTTCAACTTTTAAATTTTGAATCCAAAAATTAATTTCTTTTTTCTCGGGAATAGATGTAATATTTCTCTCTGGGATGTATGGCGAATTTATCTGCGCTCATTTTTGAATGGACTGACCAGTTAAGCGACCTGAATCCCGAATCTCATAACGTAAATTGAAGAAGTGAAATGAACATATATGTAGGAAACCTTTCTTATAAGGTTTCAGATCAAGACTTAAAGGAAGTTTTTGAAGAGTTTGGGGAAGTAAACTCCACCAAAGTTATCAAAGACAGAGATACAGGCCGTTCCAAAGGGTTTGCCTTTGTAGAAATGGAAAATGAAGATGATGCCCAAGCCGCTATTGAGGAGTTGGATGGTTCGGAAATTGATGGTCGGGTAGTTAAAGTAAATAAAGCCCGCCCTAAAGAATCAGCCGGAAATCGCGGTGGCAGAAGGTAGGTAACTTCAGCCGCAGATAAATCATATCATTACCGAAAAGCCCCGAATTAAATTCGGGGCTTTTTTATATTAGCCTTTGCCCTTCTCAATTGTCATTTTATCTTTGCTTCTTTCCAAGCAGAACTACTGATACAAGATTTTTATGAAGAACTGTGCTTTTTTGTCGATGGATAACCTCGACGATTTTGAATGCTATGACCACCTTTTAATTGAACCTTTACACAAACTTGGATGGAAGGTAGAAGAGGTTTCCTGGCGAAATAAACACGTCGACTGGAACAGCTTCGATGCGGTTATAATTCGCAGCCCGTGGGATTATCAGCAAGATCCCGAAACTTTTATGGAAACGCTCAGCGAAATAGATAAGTCATCGGCTATTCTGGAAAACCGTCTGGAGCTTGTAAAATGGAGCCTAGACAAAACGTACCTGCGGGATCTACAAAAAAATGGCATTGAAATCGTCCCCACACTTTGGAAAAATCATTTTGATAAAAATGAATCGGAGAATTACTTCAGTCAGCTGGAAACAGATGAAATCATTATAAAACCTACCGTCAGTGCTAACGCAGATGATACCTTTCGTATCCGAAAAAAGGAGCTCCAGAGAAATTTTAAAACACTAAGCGACACCTTTACAAGCCGACCATTTTTGGTGCAACCGTTTATGGATTCGGTCATTAAGGAAGGTGAATTTTCGGTCTTTTTCTTTGGGGATGCCTACAGTCACACTATTTTAAAAACACCCCAAAAAGGCGACTTCCGGGTGCAGGAAGAGCACGGCGGTCGGCTGAAAAGCATCAGCCACCCCGAAGAAAAACTGTTACAAGCCGCACACAACCTACTGGAAAGCCTGTATCCCAAGCCACTCTACAGTCGGATGGATTACGTACGAACTCCGCAAAACTCATTCGCGCTGATGGAACTCGAACTCATTGAACCTTCACTCTACTTCAATATGGATCCGCAATCCCCAAAGCGGTTTGCTGAAGTTTTTGATGAATGGGTGTGCGTAAGACGTGAGACGTAAGGTGTGAACATTACTTTTGCCTTTCCCGTCTCACCTCTATCACGTAAACACATCCTTTATCTTAGAAAAGAATCCTTTGCCGTCATCTTTTTTGTTTGAAGCTTTGAAATGATCATTTCCCCGGAGTGCTTCGATATGGGCACGCTCTTCATCATCCAGATCTTTAGGCATATAAACATTCACCCGAACAAATTGATCGCCGACACCTGAATTATTCAGCCCGTGAATGCCTTTGTTGCTCATCCTCAGCAGTCGGCCGGGCTGCGTTCCTTCTTCAATTTTTATTTTTGCGCGTCCCTTAAGCGTAGGAACCTCAACCTCTGTTCCGAGAATAGCATCAGGCACACTCAGCACGAGATCGTAATAAATATCGTTACCGTCGCGCTCAAAATGTTCGTGCTCTTTCTCTTCAATCAGCACAACCAAATCTCCGGCTGAACCGCCTCTTTTTCCAGCATTACCTTTTCCGCGCAAGGTAATATAATTCCCTTTTGATACACCCGACGGCACGCGAACCTGGACGGTTTCTTTACCCTGATAACGACCTTCGCCACTGCACTTCGAACATTTATTTCGGATAATTCGTCCTTCACCCTGACACTCGGGACACGGCTGTACGTTCACCATCTGTCCCAGCATCGTCTTATGCACTTGTCGAACTTCGCCCATCCCGTTGCAGGTACCACAGGTTTCGAAATCTTCCTCTGTCTCGGCACCCGTACCGTTACACTCATCGCATTTTATGTACTTCTTAACTTTGAGCTTTTTATCTGTTCCAAATGCGATTTCTTCGAGCCCGAGCTCAATGCGCAATTTCATATCCGAACCGGGCTGACCGGCAGACCGCCTTCCGCGTCCGCGGGAGCGACCCCCGCCAAAATCAGCACCGAATATATCACTAAAACGGCTGAATATATCTTCGAATCCGATATCCTCAAATCCGGCACCGCCGCGTCCGCCAAATCCACCGCCGTTGATACCCTGATGGCCAAACTGGTCGTATCGCTGGCGCTTTTGAGCATCCCCAAGTACCTCGTAGGCCTCGGAAGCTTCCTTAAATTTCTTTTCGGCCTTAGGATCATCCGTATTACGGTCCGGATGAAATTTCATCGCTTTCTTGCGGTAGGCTTTCTTTATTTCATCTTCAGATGCGTCTTTATTGACGCCGAGTACGTCGTAGTAATCTCGTTTCGACATGAATATAAACTTCTAACCTTAGGTCTTATTTATTCGCTTACAATTACTTTAGCATGACGAATGGTACGATCTCCGATGCGGTAACCACTTTCAATCACGTTCAGCACTATATCGCTGTCAGTGCCGTCGTCTTCCGGTTTTTGGCGCATCATAGCATCGTGCAAATCAACATCGAAAGGCACGCCCTCTTCGTCGATACGCTGCACACCATTTTTGTCCAGAACTTCTTTAAATTTATTAGCAACCAACAACACGCCATCCATAAAGGTAGGATTCACATCCAGATCTTCGGCTGCTGTAATTGTTCGTTGCAGATCGTCGTTAATATCGAGAAAATCTTCAAGGGCATTTGCCTTGGCGGTTTCATAAATTTGTGAACGCTCGCGCTTTACTCTTTTGCGTACATTTTCCAGCTCTGCCGCCTTTCGAAGATACGAATCCTTGGCCTCTGTAAGCTCTTGCTCCAGTGTTTCCACTTCCCGGTCGCGAGTCACTAACAGTTCGCGCAATTCATCCGCCTCATAATCTTCATACTTGGAAAGCTGCTCCTCAACCGACTCTTGCTGCTCTTCGGTTTCGGTCGATTGCTCTTCCTTTACTTTTTCATTCGATTCGCTCATGTGTAATAATACTTGTTAAATTCTGTTTTTCTGTAGGGGTGGAAGTATGCAAATAATATGCCATCAAATTTTACCCCCATAACTGCTGACAAAGTTACGGATATTGCCAGTACTGACAAATTAAAAGATTCAGACTGTCAGTTCGGTTAACGCTGCATCGGTATGATTATTGATCGTCTTCTTCATAGAAAAATTCCAGCATATTCCCGTCCGGATCAGAAACAAAAACAAATCGTCCGCGCTTCCGATTCGCAGGTCCGCTTAATACTGAAACCTCATGCTCGCGGAAATATTCGGCCATCTCATCAACCTCCTCCTCGGAATTGAGATAAAAACCGAAGTGATCTACCCGATAATCCCGCGATGAAGGATCGTAGCTGGTTTCAGCCTCAACAAGCACGATTGTATCTTCACTGCCAACCCGATAGACAGCCATGCTTTGCCCCATCTTTCGTACGAGCTCAAATCCTAAAATATCCCCGTAAAACTCCTCGGCTCGTTCAATATCATTAACCCGAATAGTGATGTGATTAATACCTGATGGTTTAAAATCAGCCATAATATTTTCAAAATTTTATGATCAAAATAATGTTAATAGAACTCTAAACAGCAAATAATGCAGCTATCATTTCATCCGGCAATGCAGCATAGTATATCGTTTTTGGGGATAAACTTCAGCCGAAAGTAGCTCGAAATAGTTGCTTAGTTTTTGTTACTTTCTGAATGATTTTTGAGAATGTTTCAACTTGTGACATTAACTTTCGAACGCTAGAACCTGAAACCAGCATGTCCCAAGTATTCGGTTTCAGGATACATGATATTCATTTCATATTTCGAATTGACGAACAACAAACCAAAAATTAACTGCTGTTGAGTACACTTTATATCGTTGCAACTCCAATTGGAAATCTGGAAGATATCTCCGAGCGAGCCCGCAAGGTGCTCGAATCGGTTTCTTATATCGCATGCGAAGACACCCGTACATCAGGCGTACTGTTAAACCACTTGGGGATCAATACCTCCACTTTTGCTTTTCACCAGCACAATGAGCACCACAAACTCGAGCACCTGATGAATATTCTGGATGCCCGTCAAAATGTGGCAATTATTTCTGATGCGGGAATGCCGGGCATTTCTGACCCCGGATTTCTGGCCGTACGCGCCGCCCATCAGGCGGGACATTCTGTTTCGGTAATACCGGGCCCGGATGCAGCCACAACGGCTATTGTTGCCAGCGGTCTGCCCTGCGACAAATATGTGTTTGAAGGATTCCTACCGCAAAAAAAAGGGCGGCAAAAACAACTAAAGCAGCTTGTTGAAGAAGAACGCTCTATTATTTTTTATGAGAGCCCTTACCGTCTGCAGAAACTGCTTGAAGAACTTCGTAAATATATGGGCGATCATAGGATGGTAGCCGTCTGCAGGGAGCTTACAAAAAAATTTGAAGAAGTCATCCGCGGTCCCCTAAAATCGGTTTACGATACATTTGAATTAAGAGACGAAATCAAGGGCGAAATTGTCGTTGTTGTTGCCCCAAAATCCTATAGCGAATGAAACAGTTTTTTGATTATCTCTGGAATACAAAATGGGCACTGTCTGTAACCTTTGGCATCCTATTGGGATTAAGTTATCCGCCGGTTCCCCTGCCCTTTCTCGTTTTTCCGGCCTTTCTGATTATTTTCCGCATTATCGATCTTTCAGCATCTGCCCGAGAAGCTGCCTACTGGACCTATCCCGGATTTGTAATCTGGAATGTCATTACCACCTACTGGCTGATGATGGCAACCCTGGCAGGCGGCGTAGCGGCGATTCTGGCAAATGCTGCCCTTATGACGATTCCGGTAATGTTGCAGTACCTGTTATTTCAGAAACAAGAGTGGCGACCGTGGCTTATTGCGCTGCTACAAACATCGGTTTGGGTCAGCTATGAATTTCTGCACCACCAATGGCAGCTAGCATGGCCGTGGCTTACAATCGGCAACGCCTGGGCAAATGTCCCGCAGCTTATCCAGTACATCTCGGTAACCGGCTATTGGGGGATTACCTTCTGGGTGCTTTTTGCGAGCGCGCTTGCATATCAGGTTATCAAAAAACCTTTACAACCAACCAAAATCGCACTAGGCTGTGCCCTCTTCGTATTTCCCTTGTGGTCGCTGGCGATTTCTCTATTTTC
>CAZYOD010000143.1:0-6254 GCA_964648635.1 uncultured Balneolaceae bacterium
GTTTTTTAAAGATTTATATACTTATAAAAAACTTATAGGTTGGTTGAAATCAGATAGATTTCAACTTTTTATCAGCTACTTTTGCAACCCGATTGGCATGTTGTGTGTCTCCGTTGAGGGCAGAAAAATATCCCAAATTTAACAGGTGGTAGGTTTGGAAGAATTTCAGCATAAAGTGGTTAATATTATTTCCGTATCCCTCAAGGAGGTGCCGGTCGAAATTGCTTACCCATTTTTGTTTGGGATTACCTTCGGCAAAAAGCGGGTCGTGCAGCACGGTTGCGCTGGCAAGATCGGATTCGGGTGCTCCGCCTACAGCGGCTTCGAGATCCAGCAATCCGATACACTCTGCTTTTTCATTTTTAACTCTGCACAAGATATTATCCAGGTGGAGATCGTTGTGGATAAGTGTGGCTTTGCCCTCTTCCGGTAAAAAGCTGGCCATATGTCCCAGACGATCTATGATTGGCAGCGCCTCCGGCCACTTAAACCATACTGCGGATCTCAGTCGGTTACGCAGGTCATCCTCCATATACGAAGAGACTGAATTGTAGTGTCTGTCTCCATTAAGTGTCCCGTATCCGTCCACTTTTATCTCGTGCATTTTTCGCAGCATCTTTCCAAAGCTGTAGAGCGCCTCAACTCGCTGATCTCCAGAAAGACGCGGCCACACGTTTTCAAGTGTGGGATGAGAGATAAACCAGTAGGCCATCATTGGCGTGTCGCCGATATGGTCGGGGAGCTGCAGGTGTTTGGGAGTGACAAGCGGGCTTTTCTCCTGAAGGAGCGATGAAGCGCGTCGTGCATTTCGGAAACGCGGTCCGGCCCAGTCAAAAGGAGCTTGTTTAATTATCAGGCTTCTTCCGCTATCCATAAGCAGGCACATCACTTGGTTGCTTGATCCCGAGACCATTTGGATCTCAGAAATGCCGGAATGGTCATTGTCTTCTTTGGTCACTTCCTTCAGCTGCTGAATAATTCCGTCGGGAAGCACTTCAGAAAATGGGTCGGTAATAACAGATTTGTTTGAGAGATGTTGTTTAGAGTTATGCTTTTCAGGTGCGCTGTTAAAAGCCAAGAGAAATCTTCTGATTTTCTTTGAAGTTCTAATGCCTAAAGATTAGCCCCGGTAGGATTGAGATATTGTGGTTTCTACTATACCGAAACACAAAATCCAATCTGGAAATATCAATATCATCTTATTTGCAACAATACAACGACAATCGAATATAAATATTGAATAGAAAAGAGAGCTTTAAAACAAAAATGACTATGAAAGATAAAAATAGTTCTAACTGGATAGCCGGAATTGCAAAAAAAGCCTTTCTTATGGCCGGCACCTCCTTGCTTATAAGTGTCATTAGAAAATCGCTGCGACGTCCTTACTCACTCCAGGACAAAGTTGTACTTATCACCGGCGGCGGTCGTGGACTCGGATTAATTCTGGCCCGAAAGCTTGCTGATGAAGGTGCAACTATAGCTATTTGCGGTCGGTCAAAGGATACGCTTCGGCGGGCTTCGTCGGTACTATCATCCCGAACGGATAAATTTATGGCTGTCCCTTGTGATATTACCAGCAAAGAGTTAGTTAAGGCAACCGTCAAGCGAGTTAAAGAAGAGTGGGGCAGTGTAGATGTGTTGATCAACAATGCAGGCAAAATCCAAGCCGGCCCGGTCGAAGAGATGACCCAGACCGATTACGAAGATGCTATGAACGTTCATTTTTGGGGACCGTTTCATCTGATTAATGAAGTCCTGCCGGATATGAAGAAAAAGAAAGCCGGACGTATCGTGAACATTGCCTCTTTTGGGAGCAAAATAAGTTTTCCGCATTTGCTGCCGTACAACATCAGCAAGTATGCACTGTCGGGATATTCCGAGGGGCTAACTGTTGAACTCAAAAAATATAATATTAAAGTGACGAGCGTATATCCCGGGTTGATGAGAACTGGCAGCCCCCGTAATGCTGAGCTCAAAGGTCAGCATAAAAAAGAATATGCCTGGTTTAAAATTTCGTCGTCGCTGCCGTTTATTTCAATGGATGCGGATCGTGCCGCGGAAAAAATTATCGATGCGTTAAAGAAAGGAGACAGAACTCTGACTTTATCGGTACCCGCAAAAATTGCAGTCGTGGCTCACGGCCTGGCTCCAAGTGCAACAATCGCTGTGCTCAATGTGATCGACTTTTTGTTGCCTGGAAAATCAGGAAACCTGGAGAGTAAAAAAGGCTATGAGAGTGAATCAAAAATCTCTTCCTCTTTTTTAACCAGGAAAACTGATGAAGCAGCGCTGAAAAACCTGGAAAAGTAATAAACTATTTATCCAGAGAAGAAAAAATAGGATCTGAATATAAATAATCGGTTTTCATCACCGAGGGGGAAATATTATGCGTACTATTTGGAAAGGACACATCCAGTTTTCGTTGGTGACCATACCCATCCGGCTCTATACAGCCGTAGATTCCAGCAAGTCTATGGATTTTGATCTACTGACCAGAGAGGAGCATCATCCTGTCGGATACACCAAAACCGACAAGGTGACGGGCAAGCCGGTTGAAAAAGACCAAATTGTGAAAGGGTATGAATATCAGCCGGACAGCTATGTGATTATCGAGGATGAGGATTTCGAGAAAGTGGAGCCCAAGAGTTCAAAAGCGATAGAAATCGAGGGGTTTATCAACAGTCCGGAAACGCATCCCATGCTGTTTTATAAACCCTATTTCATTGGTCCGGAGAGCGAGTCAGCGGCTAAAACTTATAATCTCTTTTACCGGGCACTGGAAGATACCGGGAAGTCAGCCCTGGGAAAAGTGGTGCTTCGCAACCGGGAATCACCCGCGCTGTTGACCACCCACGAAAAAGTAATCCTGATGTACAAACTCCGCTATCCCGAGCAGGTGCGGTCGGCAAAAGATGTGCCCTATATTGACGGAGAGGAAGTGAATGAAGAGCAGCTCGAGCTGGCCAAAGATCTCATCGGAAATATGACAAAAAGTTTTTCCGAGATCGATATGGAAAATCACTATTACCAGATGCTCAAAGAGATGGTCGAGGCCAAGGTAGAAGGCAAAGAGGTGGTCAGCGTGGAAGAGGAAAAACCCGAGCCAAAAGATATTATGACCGCTCTGAAAGAGAGTATCGAATCATCTAAAAAGCCGATGAAAAAAGCGACCGGCAAGGAGCAAAAGGAAAAGAAGACATCCAAAGAAGAAAAAGCCGGCTGATTAACTTTTAGAGATTCAGCTATGAAGATCCTACAAGTTGGGTATCCGAAAAGCGGTAATTACTGGCTGTACCGGATTATCCAAGAAGTGCTGGATATGGCCGGAGTGAAACAAAAAAGTTTTATTCGTCAACATCCTATCTATCCTATTGCCAAGAAGTGGGAGCTTAGTTATCCCGAGCAAGTGGATATCAACATGATGGACATTCTTTACCCCGGATGTTTTTTTCGGATCAGCTCTATCTTTCGAAAGCGGATCGAAGATCCTGAAGCCTACATCAACAGCAATACCCATGTTTGGTCGCACTCAAATTACTGCCGGACCAGTGAGCAAGTGTTTCCGATGTTTGATAAAATTGTTTACATCATCCGGGATCCGCGCGATGTGGCTTTATCCAAAGCGGATTTTGCGTTTACGCTCTATATGAAAAAGCATTATCCGACTTGGCACGAATCGCGGGCCCAGTATCTTGAGGAGAAAGCGGAAAATATAGCCCGAAGTTGGAAGAAACATGTAAAGCCGTACCTGGATCATGCTGATCGGCATAACATCTTGATTCTCTTTTATGAACGGTTGCGGGAAAACTTCGGCCGTGAACTTAGCCTGCTGTTGGATTATTTTGAATTTTCATTCTCCGATGATCAAAAACAGACAGTAAGTCAAAGAGTGAGTGCAAGACAAATGCGAAAAGAAAGTCCCCAGCACGTGCGCAAAGCCCGTCATTTTAAGTGGATGAACAAGATGCCCGGCGACATTAGGCTGCAAATGATCAATCTGACGGAAGATCTTTTAACAGAGCTGGGGTATCCGTTGCAAGATAATGAAAAGCGACTGCCGGATTGGAAGCCCCGGAAATCGGCTGTTGATCCTTAGCTCGACTTAAGGGATGTTAACGGGATTTTTCTGCAATGGCTCGAATGCGGGACCTTCGATCACTGTTCCATCAGTAGCAAATCTACTGCCGTGGCAGGGACAATCCCACGTCTTTTCAGCATGATTCCAGTGCACATTGCAACCCATGTGTGTGCAAACGGCAGAAACAACCTCCAGATCCCCATCCTCATTTCGATGCACGGCCAGTCTTTCGCCATCTTTTTTGACGACTTTCCCTTCGCCGGTCCCCAACTCTTCGAGAGCGGTTTTGGCTGTGGTCAAATCTTTCAGGTAATGGGCAGCCACATCGAGGTTTTCTTTTAAAAATTTCGGTCCTGATTTAAGCGGCTGTTTGCGGGCAGCATTATAAATTTTCGCCCATTTATTTTGCTGACCGGTAATGAGATCTCTTAAAATCATCGCCGCCAGCGTGCCGTAGACAAGCCCATCCGTAGAATAGCCTGTGGCAATAAACTCACGGCTTCCCTTTTTTACCGGACCGATAAATGGCAGCAGGTCAGCCGGACGATAATGCTGACCGCCCCACCGAAAGTTTGTTTCTTTTACTGAAAAATGGGTACGGGCGAAATCCTCAAGGGATGTAATAACTTGCTCATTATGTTCTTTGTGACCTACTTTGTGAGGCTTGCCCACGACAATCAAAAACGTCTCGCCATTTCTGCGATAAATGCGGCTTGAAATAACAGTGCCTTTCTCATACAACCCCCAGAAAATACCCTCAGGGTGATCGATATTATCAACGCGACATGCAATACCGTACTCGCGATACGGACCCAGTAAAGTTTGTACGAATTTTATTCCTTTGGGCGAATGGGTAGCGTGGATTACATGGTCAGCTATAATCTTACCGTCGGAAGTTTGCAGCCGATACTTACCGTTTATGTTTTCGACTGATGAAACGCGGGTCTGTTCATAAATTTGGCATTGGTCACTTTTTATTGAAGCGGCAAGCTCCTGCACATACCGCATCGGGTTAATTTGTGCTTGTTCGGGTATCGTCATTGCATCAGTCATGGGATAAGGAATTTCGTTTTTTGTAACCGCCGAAACCGGCAATTCAGCTTTTTGGCATGTTTGTAATTCCTTACTAATGATACTTTTGTTTTTACTGTCGCTGCTGTAAAGATGCCAAGGCACTACCTTGAAATCACAGTCCAGCTCCAGGTTTTTTACCCACTGCTGCATCTTCAGCAGTGCTTCCCATCTGGATTCAGCTACTATTTTAACGGTGTCAATATCGTATTTGGATTCCAGGGCAGATAAGTGGCCGTCAACCGTAAAATACAGATTGCCGGTGCTGTGGCTGGTAGTTCCCGATCCTACGGTATGACTTTCCAGAACGGCCGTGGAGATGCCCGACTCTGCCAGCAATTTACCGGCTGTTACCCCGGTGATACCTCCTCCAATGACCGCCACTTCAACTGTGATATCCTTCAGCAGGGTGGGATACTCTCTTATTTCTGCGAAATGTCTCCAAACTGATTTTAGGGATGCCATTTCTTTTTCTCTCTGATTTGGTGATTGATAATTGATTAGAATCCTTCCTAAATAATTAAACGCACTATTGAGAAAAAGTTTCTGGGATTAGGAGATTCTCAAGAAAACGGGGCCTGTGTGCCATAAGAAAAGGCAGAAATGGATATGATTTCGGAGTAAAAAGTATTCGGATGGTTATCTGCCCCACAATTTGCTTTTAAAAATGTATGCTATCCATGCGATCACCAGAATTATTTCAACGACGGCATCCAGCAGATAAATAGGTGAAATCACTCCTTTCACAACATAGGTCACATCGATACCGGTTAAGCCGAGAGCTGATCCCGCTGCAATTATGCTTACCGAAAAAGAGATCTGATTTTTCTTTGCTGCTGTTAGTAATCCCAGGCCGATAGCCAACACCAGCACACCTACCGTTTCCACCAGCCATAAGTCGATCTTAGGTCCTGTTACTGCTGTAAAGCTTCGCATATGCAAGATTGGCCACAGTCCGGTGACGGCATAATAGATACCTTGGAATGTTGCGAGGATTTCTGCGCGACTCTGTGTCATTTCCTTTGTTTTTCTGGTTTATACCCGATGCTCCTCATTTTGTTTGGATGGGTATGTGTTGTTTGGATGGGTATGTGATGGAGTTTAC